>JAMCQK010000111.1 GCA_023382135.1 Deinococcus sp. | reverse complement strand
ATCCGCGTGCTTGCTTTCCCCCGGCCCATTGACCACACAACCCATTACGGCAACTTTCAAACCCGCCACACCGGGATATTTTTCTCTCCACTGGGGCATCTGCCGGTTAAGCCGCGTGGCAACCTGTAAAGCCAACTCCTGAAACAAGCTGGAAGTGGTGCGGCCACAGCCCGGGCAGCTTGAGACCGAGGGAGAAAATTGCCGCAGGCCAAGCGTTTGTAAAATCTCTTGCGCCACTTCCACCTCACGCGTGCGCGGCTCGCCAGGCGCGGGCGTCAGCGAGACCCGGATGGTATCCCCAATCCCCTCGGAAAGAAGCGGTGTGAGACCGGCCGCGGACGCCACAACTCCTTTTGCCCCCATGCCCGCTTCGGTCAGCCCAAGGTGGAGTACGGCAGGGGTCTTCTTCGCCAGCGCGCGATAAACCCACCAGAGGTCGGGAGCGTTCGATACTTTCGCGGACAGAACAATCTTGTCTTGTGGAAGCCCATAGTTGAGCGCCCATTCGTATGAGCGAACGGCGGATTCCACAATGGCATCCAGTAAAACTTGATGGGCGTTTTTAGGCTCTGGCTTCTTGGCGTTCTCGTCCATTAGCTCGGTTAGCAGGCCCTGGTCCAAGGAACCCCAGTTAACGCCAATGCGCACGGGTTTGCCATGCTCAATCGCCGCCTCTACCATGGTTTTGAAATTTGGGTCTTGCTGTCTGCCCCTGCCCACCGTGCCCGGGTTGATGCGGAACTTGTCAAGCGCTTGGGCCATTTTTGGGTACTGGGCCAACAGCAGGTGGCCGTTGAAGTGAAAATCTCCCACAAGAGGGGTATTCAGTCCCATGGCTACCAGCTTTGTTTTGATCACAGGCACGGCCTTGGCGGCGGCATCATCGTTCACCGTAATGCGCACTACTTCGGAGCCGGCGCGCGTTAGCGCGGCGACTTGAGCAACGGTTGCTTCGATATCGGCTGTCGGGGTATTGGTCATGGACTGGACCACCACAGGGTGGTTGCTGCCCATTGGAATGGTTCCCACCCAGACGGTGGGGGTTTTGCGGCGCGTCATAGAATTCATCCTACGTCTCTAGCCCAACAAAAAATGTAGGCCAGAACAAGCAGCGTTCGGGAATCTGTTGGTTAAGAATAGCCCTGCCTCGAGCCCGCGACTTAGGCGTTCCTTTCGGCGGCATGCCGGGCAGGCTGAATGCAAGCAAGCGTGGAGGCGGGTTACTCAAACACTCATCTCAGGCTGTGGGCGCTTGCAAGCGGGGGTGGGCCTGATCCGCACCGCGGCTTTGGCTATCCTTCCGTGCGGGAAGAGTTCGGCAGATCCGGTATTTGCGGGCTGGTTCCCGCTCAACTTACTAAGATACCCGGGCATGAGTGATACGGACTGGTATCCCTATGGGGTCGGCCAGCACAAACTCGCCAGCAGAAGCGTTCTTTTGAAACCGCCGGGCCACTTCCTCGAACAAGTTGCCCGCTAACTGGAGATGGTACTCGAGCAGGCCGGTGGCTTCGGTGGGTGCTTTGCGTGAGTGCGCCCACAGGTTGGTGCCGACGTGATGATGGTAGCCATCGGCCGCCAGGAACCTTGCGCCTGGATAAGAGCGCTGGGTAACCTGCATTCCCAGTGCGGTGAAAAACATTTCGGCTTGGTCCAGGTCCTGCACGTGCAAGTGAAGGTGGCCAAACCTGGTCTTGGGATCAAGCGTGGCCGAAACGGGGGAATCCAAAAGCAGAGTATCTAAATCGAGCGCTTGGCTTACCATCGCCAGCTCCCCGTCCAGGCGCGGCCAGTCTTCCTGTGGGCGGTCACGGTAAAGCTCAATTCCGTTTCCCTCGGGGTCTGAAAGATACAATGCTTCCGACACGATGTGGTCGGACGCTCCTTGGAAACGGGAGTACTGCGCTTCAACCAGCCTGCGAAAAATTGCCGCCAGCGACTTCCTGTCAGGAAGCAGCAGCGCGAAGTGATAAAGGCCAATGCTCGGTTTTGGGCGAAGAGGCGCCTTGGGTTGGTGAACCAGTGCCAGCTCAAAAGCCCGGTCTGCCAACGAAAGAACCACCCTTCTTTTGTCCTGACTGGTTACCGAAAAGCCCAAGAGGTCACGATAGAAGTCAAGTTGTTGTTCCAGGTCGCGCACGCGGAGCGTAAGGCCGGCGAGTTCCAGTGGTCTGGTCATGGTATATGCCTCGAGGCCCACTCCTGCAGGCCGGCAAGTTCACGCTCGGTAAGTTCGTGTCCAGCAGGTTCCCACCGCGGCGTCACGCTACAGCCCGAATCTTGGAGAAGCCTGACGAGCGCTTCTACTTTTTCGATCGGTGCCCAGGGGTCTTTGGTGCCCGCGGCGATGAACACCTTTTTACCCGCTAAAAGGGGAGTAGTCCCGGGTTCCAGCGGCAACACCGGGCGAAGAAGCACGGCCCCCGCAAGGGTGCCGGGATGCAAAAGCAAAAGGGCTGCTCCCATGTTGGCACCATTGGAATAGCCGAGGGCAAACACTTTTTCTTGGTCGAGACCGTAGTGTTCCGCAGCCTGCGCTACAAACCGCTTAAGCTCACCAGCGCGCAGCCGAATGTCTTGCTCATCAAAAATGCCCACCCTGAGCCTGCGAAAGAAGCGCGGCATACCGTTTTCAAGCACCTGGCCTCGAGGCGAAAGCAGGTTGGCTTCAGGCGCCAGTTTTTGTCCAAGCGAAATCAGGCTCTCCTGGTTGCCGCCGGTTCCGTGGAGAAGCAAAAGCGTGTAATCCGATGCTCCCGGCACAAAGCGATGGATGAACCCGAAGTCTGTCATCAGCCCCCTCCCGGGGAAAGGGGGAATTTGTCGCTAAATTGTAGGGGTGGCAAAACCAGTTCAATCTGTTGCCGGCGCTGCTCCAACCACGGTGGAAGCACCAAGGTTTCACCCAGGTGTTTTGGGTCTTCGTCCGCTGAAAATCAGGGGCCGTC
>JAMCQK010000106.1 GCA_023382135.1 Deinococcus sp. | reverse complement strand
CGTTTTGATGTTCCGGCTTTTTCCCAGAACCAGGATTGGAAAGGGCCTGGTGCTGGAAAGCGCAATCGACGATTCCGCCTCCTCCAAAAGCGGCCTCGAGTCCTTGCTGGGGGCCATCGGAACCGCGCTCACCGACCTTCACCCGGCAGGGGTCGCGCGTTTCGGCGAGCGCCGGGTGGACGTGGTCACTCAGGGCGAGTACATTAGTAAAAACGAAGCTGTTCGTGTGATCCAAGTGGAAGGCGTTCGTGTAGTGGTGCGAAGGGAGAGTTAACTATGGAGCTTTTTTCAATTTTTTTAGCCCTGCTAGCGCTGGTTTTGGTGTTCATGTTCTTCACTTTTGTGCCGGTGGGCCTGTGGGTAACCGCGTATTTCGCCGGCGTAAAAGTTTCCATGGGAACGCTGATCGGAATGCGCATCCGCCGGGTAGTTCCGTCGAGAATCATTTACCCGATGATCAAGGCCACCAAGGCGGGAATTCCGGTGGAGATTAACCGTCTCGAGGCCCAATTCTTGGCGGGCGGCAACGTGGACCGGGTGGTGGACGCGCTGATCGCGGCGGACAAGGCGGGCATCAAGCTTACCTTTGGCAGCGCCACCGCCATCGACCTGGCCGGGCGTGACGTGCTGGAGGCGGTGCGTGTCTCGGTAAACCCCAAGGTAATCACCACCCCTATGGTTGCAGGCATGGCCCAGGATGGCATCCAGCTGTTAGCCACCGCGCGCATCACGGTACGGGCCAACATCGAACGGCTGGTGGGCGGCGCCGGCGAGGAAACCATCATCGCCCGCGTGGGCGAGGGCATAGTGGCCAGCATCGGCAGTACGGAAACCCACAAGCAAGTATTGGAGCAGCCCGACCGCATCAGCAAAACAGTGCTGGCGAAAGGCCTTGACGCGGGAACCGCTTTCGAAATTCTCTCGGTGGACATTGCCGAACTTGATGTGGGCAAGAACATAGGCGCCCAGCTACGCACCGACCAAGCCGAAGCCGACAAAAAAGTGGCCCAGGCCAAGGCGGAAGAGCGCAGGGCCATGGCGGTGGCGGCGGAGCAGGAGAACCGCGCCGAAGTGGAAGCCATGCGCGCCAAACTGGTGGAGGCGCAGGCGGCGGTACCCTTGGGCCTGGCCGAGGCCTTGAAGGCGGGCCGGATTGGGGTCATGGACTACTACCAGATTAAAAATATCGAGGCCGATACCGACATGCGTGAGTCGATTAGCAAGAGTACCGCTCCGGAACCAGGCAGCGAACGCAAGTAATGAGCCACAGCAGACCACTGAGGAACCTCGATGAAACTGGACGATATTCTGGGCCTCTTGTTTCTGCTCTTTTTCGTCATCCTTCCCGCCGTCAATAGTTTGATCAAGCAATCTGGGAAGGCTAGCGAGCCCAAAAAGGCACCCACGCCCACGCGCGCTGGGAGGCCGGCAGCTGGACCACAAACAAGGCCCAGCCAGACCGCCCCACAGGTGCAAGGGCAGGCCTCGAGGCCTGCCCCCCCCGCCCCAACACACACACAACAAAGGGAAGCTCTGGCCGCCGCCACTGCCTCCGCCGCTCTTAAAGAAGCAATGGAGAAAAGAGCCGCCGCTCTGGCGGAGATACGCCAGCAGAAGCTCCTGGCCGACTCGGTCCCAAGCGTGTCACGCCCGGCGCCGCAGCAGATACTCAATACCGGCCGGAGTGCTATCCTGAATGGAGTGGTATGGCATCTTGTTTTGTCTGAACCACGGGGGAGACACTGGAAACCGAAAGCGTTTTCGAGGCCAACAAGGAAGCCCAAGCCCTAATTTCGCTCAAGTCTCCGCGTGAGGTACTGGCCCTTTTGGGCCAAGGGGACCGGCACTTAAAGTACCTGCGCACCCTGCTTCCCGCCAAGCTGGTGGTGCGCGGGCAGGAAGTACGTCTTGCGGGTGATGCCGAGTCGGTGGCCCTGTCAGAACGGGTACTGCGCGACCTGGTGGCCATTGTTCGCCAGGGGGCCGACCTTGATACCAGCATGCTGGACCAGGCCTTGGCGCTGGCACAGAGCGGGTCTTCGCTTTCAACCGTAACCAGCAGCGCCGATACCGGCGAGGTCCAGCTCCCGGGCAAGCTCAAGCCCAAGACCCCCGGCCAACGGGTCTACGTAGAGGCCATCGCCAGAAGCGACATTGTCTTTGGGATCGGCCCAGCGGGCACCGGCAAAACTTATCTGGCTGTAGCTATGGCGGTTGCCTTCCTAAAAGCCAAGCGGGTCAAGCGGATCGTGCTCACCAGGCCCGCGGTGGAAGCGGGCGAAAAGCTCGGCTACCTGCCCGGCGATATCCAGGCCAAGGTGGATCCCTACCTCAGGCCGCTTTACGACGCCCTCTTTGAGATGATTGATGCCGAGCGCTTTGAACACTACATCCAGGCCGGGATTATCGAGGTGGCTCCTTTGGCCTTCATGCGCGGACGCACCCTGAACGACGCCTTTATCATCCTGGACGAGGCGCAGAACACCACTCCGGAGCAGATGAAAATGTTTCTGACCCGCATGGGCTTTAGCTCCAAAGTGGTGGTGACCGGCGACATAACCCAGATTGACCTGCCCAAGCACCAGAAAAGCGGGCTGATCGAGTCCATCCGGATCCTCTCCGGCATCAAAGGCATAGTTCAGGTCACCTTCCGCGACTCCGACGTGGTGCGCCACGCGCTGGTGGCTCGCATCATCCAGGCTTACGAGCGTGCCCAGGAGCAAACCAGTTCCGCCGATGCCAAAAGTTGACCTGATCAAGCGAGAAACGCCCCCGAGGGGCCTCGCCACGCGCCTTAAGCGGGCTGTCGAGGCACTGCTATTAGAATTGGGGCATCATGATAATTATGTCACAATTATTTTAACTAGTGACAAAGAACTCAAGAGGCTGAAAAGAAAGCACTGGGGAGAAAGGGTCACCACCGATGTGCTATCCTTTCCCACCTACGAACCTGGCGATCCGTTTGTACCTAAGCATCTTGGAGACATATTTATCAACTTACAG
>JAMCQK010000156.1 GCA_023382135.1 Deinococcus sp. | reverse complement strand
GGGGGCTAGGCAAACACCTATTACGACTTTTCCATCTTGGCCGGTTCCTTTGAGCGCAAGCGGGCCGCGGTCCAGGTCTCGTCCATAAAAACCAGCGTGACGATACGGAGGTCTGCTTTTTTGCACTGTCCCAGCCCTGCCATACGAGATATCGGTTCTGATTTTGGTTGCTCCCTTGGGAAGGCAGACCCGGAAAACAGTCTACGGATTGACGAATTTGCGCGCCTTGGAAAACCGTTCTACAAGCCCGCAGCGCTACCGACAAATAGCTGAACCCTTTCTAAGGGCCCTTGGCTGTTTTAGAAACCTGAACCTCTTTGGGAAACAGCTTTAGCTGAGCAAGATAATTGGCTGGAGCATTATGGCAGCGCAAACCGGTACCCTGGTTTGACCAGGAGTTTTTGTCCAAGTGGCATTGTGGGCACAAGGAGAAGGGTTATCTTATCTGGCTACAGCAGCCTCGCTCAGCATCCGGCTTGGATTGAGGGTGGGCGTAACACTCAACAATTTAGCCTTGACCCCGGCTACCACTTCAAAGCTCGAAAGGAAGGTTCCCGGATAGTAATAACCCAGAATCTGGCGGAAGTCCCGGCCTTGGTCGGCGAAGCCCTTGGCCCCCCATTGGCTCATGCCCACCCCGTGGCCGGAGCCTTGGCCGAATACGCGCCAACCTTCGAAGCGTACCCGGGTTGAAGGCAGGCCCAGCGCGCGCAGTAAACGGGTGGCCTGTGGACCGGCGAATTCCAGCATTTTGGCTGAGCCCGTCACGCGAAGTTTAGTGGGGCGGCCGCTTTCGCTGTAGCTAAGAACCTCGAGGCCTGCCACTACCCCCACATCAAAGCCTTGGCTGTTCAGAACCCGTGTGACCTCGGCGGGTTCCAATACGCGCTCCCAACTCCCGGCGGGACTTTGTGAGTAGGGGTCGGGGCGCGGAACCAGATAAGGGAGTGCTTTTCCCCACACTTCCTCTGAGGCGGCGGTGTAGCCTCCGGAGTCGGCGTGGTAGACGGCCGTTATGGGCAGTTCGCCAAAGCTCACTATCAGCCCCTGTGTGGCTTCCACCGCCTGCGAGTGGCGCGGGCTTTCGGCGCTGGCACCCGCATACACCTGGCAACGCTGGTCGGCGCACAGGTCGTAAAGACCCCCTGGGTTCAAGCGGCTGAGCGCATAGGTGCGCGCCAGCACTGCCTGGGCTTTGAGCACTTCAAACGGGAAAGAGGCGGGCACCTCGCTCGGCACTACGCCTTTGAGGTAGTCCTCGAGGCCCACCCGGTTGATAAGCAGGAGCTTGCCGTTTTGCCAAACGCCGAGCAGGCTGCCGCGGTAAGACCTTCCATTCAGGCCAAAGCTTCCGCCGGCAAACTCGGCCCAGGGCCCCACGTTCTCACCGTTCACCAGCAAGCCGTTGGTGCCCGCCGCTAACAGAAGTTCACCCGCGCTGTAGCTGGTGGAGCCTGCTATTGTAATCCGCTGGTGCACGCCGACGTTGGCTTGCGCCTCTTTGGCTTCAAGCAGCAAGACCCGGAGCACCAGCTCCGCCCTGGGCTGGCCCGAGCCCAACACCAAGACCCCCAGCACTAACAGGACAGCCGTTTTCAGTACCAAGAAA
The DNA here is from genome assembly GCA_023382135.1 of Deinococcus sp. Taxonomy (GTDB): domain Bacteria; phylum Deinococcota; class Deinococci; order Deinococcales; family Thermaceae; genus JAMCQK01. The sequence goes on along the minus strand of JAMCQK010000156.1, from coordinate 1,395 downwards.
AGCTTAGGCCTCACCGCCATCCCCCACTAGCCAACCCGACTAAAGTATAAAACCTGGGCGCCCACATTTACGTTCAGAATGGGCTTAGGCAACTTTCAGACTTCCAGCACCGCCTGGCTCGCCGACGGAAGTTGTTCGAGCGATCTGAGGATGGCATCCCCAAACTTGAGGATGTACATAAGAAACGGATAGGCCCGTTCTTGCGACTCACCCGGCGCCAGGTGAAGCTTAAGACGCTCAAACTGGCTCGCAATTACTTGCGAGCGGCGCAGCTCGGCCTGGACACTCTTGCGTGCCAGGCGTTTGATCTCGTCCGAGACACGGAACTCGGCGCGTTTGAGCGGCCTGGACAGGGTGGCGTCCAAGCCGGCGATAACGGTTTTGATCTGGGCAAATTCTTGTTCAATTTTTTCCAGGTGCCGGCCAATGGCGCGCGCGTTCTGGCTGTGCCGCTCCTGGGCTGCCAGGAACGCCGCTTCTGGCCGGGCCTGGAAGTCCCAGGGGTCAAGCTGGTAACGGTCCAAAATCCGTTTGATTGGCGGCTCGGACACCACCGCCGAAAGCCTGCGGATGACCGCCGGGGGTTCAAGGCCGTGGAGCCGGTAGACCCCGCCCAGCTCGGCTACGTACTTCATTTCGGAGGGTCCCACCACAAAGCCAGCGGTCGGGAGCACCGTGTCCTGCAGCACCGGTCTAAGTCCGGCGCCTGGGGTAATGCGCGCGGGGTCTTCCCGCAAGATAGTCAGCAGATCGGCCTCGGAGTAACGGGTAAGGCCGTCGTCAAAAGTTCCAGCATGATACCGGAGCAGCCTGCGGACACCGTCCCTTCCTTCTAGAAACAGGTTGGTGGCGCCCTCGGGCCGGCCAAGGCCGGCCTCGAGGCCGGCCTGTTTCATCTCCTTAGCGGTCCGGTTAATGGCCTCAGCAGATGCCACCGGGTTCCCAAGTTCTTGTTCAATTCCCTTCGCAAAGAACCGCGCGAGCTCGGGCGCCATCGGATCAAACACCACCAAGCCCCTTTGCCCCAGGAAGGTAGCAAGCAGCCTTGCGAACGCCTCGGCAAAGTTTTCCGCTTGAGCCAACGCGGCTATCACCTTTTCTTCTATTTCGCCGCGCCCGCCAAACCCGCGCACAAACTCTTGGCAGTCTTTGCGGAAAGATTCAAAGGGAATCCGCCCCGTGGGTCTGGCGGCGGGCAGATCGAGCGAGAGGGTGTGCAATTTTTCTTGCAGGTCCAGCATCCGCACCTGGCGGACCTCTTCGGTATCATGATCCTGCGAAGCCACCCAGAACACGGCGGCCACCGGGCGGTCCTGGCGGTGGTGCTCGGCAGCCAGCTTGAGCGCAGTGTGGGCTTTGTAAAAGGTAAAGCTGGGGCCGCCCAAGAGCCCCGCC
>JAMCQK010000033.1 GCA_023382135.1 Deinococcus sp. | reverse complement strand
CGCCCTGGCCAGGTCAAGTTGGTTCCTGACTTCTGTCTTGGCGGAATCCAGTAGATTCTGGGCCTCGCGGCGCGCGGCCTCGAGCTCCTTGAGGGCCGCGTCCGAGCGCTTAACACCCTGGCTCCGGAACACCACCGCCAGTGCGCCCAGAGCCAGCGCAAGCAACAATAAAACAATGTTAATCAGGTCCATGCCGCCTCCTAGGCTTCCGCCCCGGAGCCGGCCTCTTCTTCAACGCTCGCAATCACCAACGGCAGCTTGCCCGCTTGGGCAATCACCTTTTCGCGAATCTCTTTGGCCATCTTGGGGTCTTCTTTAAGGTACTCGGCGGCTTTTTCTTTGCCCTGGCCGAGACGGGTTTCTTGGTAGGAGAGCCACGAACCGGACTTCTGGACAACCTCGGCGTTCACCGCAACCGTGACCAGGTCTGCAAGCGCGTCAATGCCCCTGCCGAAGTAGAGTTCAATTTCGGCCTCGCGGAAGGGCGGGGCCATCTTGTTCTTGGTGACCTTGACGCGCACCCGGTTGCCCACGGCGTCGTTGCCAACTTTGATGGGCTGGCCCTGGCGGCGAACGTCTAAACGTATCGAGGCGTAGAACTTGAGTGCGCGGCCACCCGGAGTAACCTCTGGATTACCGTACATCACGCCCACCTTCTCGCGGATCTGGTTGATGAAAAGAGCGCAGGTGTTGCTCTTGGAAAGCGCCGCCGTGAGCTTGCGGAGGGCCTGGCTCATGAGGCGGGCCTGCAGGCCCACAAAGGCGTCCCCCATCTGGCCTTCAATTTCCGCCTGGGGCACCAGCGCGGCCACTGAGTCCACCACGATGATGTCCACCGCCCCGGAGCGTGTGAGCAGTTCGACAATTTCCAGGGCTTGCTCGCCGGTGTCGGGCTGGGAGACCAGAAGTTCGTCCACGTTCACGCCCAGGTTCTTGGCATAAGCGGGGTCCAGCGCATGCTCGGCGTCCACAAAGGCCGCCACGCCACCCAGGGCCTGCGCCTGAGCAACAATGGAGAGCGCCAGCGTGGTCTTGCCGCCGGACTCGGGTCCGTAAACTTCGATAATGCGGCCTCGAGGAATGCCCCCAACCCCTAAGGCCAGGTCCAGACCCAGGCTTCCGGTGGGGATCACATCCACCTGCTGGCGCGGGGTTTCACCCAGGCGCATCACCGCGCCCTTGCCAAACTGCTTCTCGATATTCTTGAGGGCTCCGTCGAGGGCTTTTTGTTTATCTTTATCCAGCATAAGAACGCTCCTTGTGGGGTACCGCGGTGCCGCCCCAGGGGCCGGCGAGTGAAAACTTTTCTAACAGCTGATATTCGGAACCGGAAGGCAAAAGCTCCGACTGCACCAGGGAAAACTCTTGGGCCGCAAACTCACAGTCAAAAACCACCGGCCCGGTGCGCGGCGCGGGGTTTTTCTTTCTGGCCAGGGTGATATGGGGTTTAAAGTCCTGGTCCACGGCAAACTGCGGGAGCGCTTGGCGAAGGTCTTCCGCCAGGGGGAAAAGCTGGCTGGCTTCCGCCTTGGCAAACCAGATCCTGGGGCTGCCGTTTGCGGGGAAGTAGCCGGTTCCTTGTATCAGGACTTTGAAAGGAGCGTGGCGGCGGGAGACCTCGCTGCCTGCCTCTTTTAGCTCCTTGAGTCTCCCTTCTTCCACCTCACCCAAAAACAAAAGTGTCAGGTGTAGCTGCTTGGGCTTTACAGCCTTCCACCCCTTGTAGGAGCCAAGCGCCTCCTGGGCCCGTGCGAGCTGCTGCTGCACGTGAGCGGGTGGAAAAAGCGCATAAAAGAGTCTCATGTTATTCCCGTCAAAATCATCTAAGTATCTCCAGTCTAAGTTTGTCGAAAGGCCTGAACAGCCGCGCTGTGTTCTTTGCTCCCTCTGGCCTTAGTGTGTTTGACCGAAGGGTCAAGCTCACTAAGGAGATACTTAACCAGGCCGCTGGCAATTTTCCGCGACCCTCTAGCCACTGCCTTTAATCTTGGCGAAATATGTGCGTTCATCATGGGACCAACTCAGCCAGCAACAGTGTGAGTGCCGCATAAGACGCCCGTTCACGCACCAGCTCTCGCGTGGACGCCGGAAAGCGAAAGCGCTTGGCTCCTCCCAAGGAAGGCCCAGCAAAGCCTATGTAGACGGTACCTACCGGTTGTCCTTCTAATTCTTCCGGCCCGGCCACACCTGTGGTGGCCAGGGCATAGGTTGCGCCAAGCCCTCTGGCGGCGGCCTCGGCCATCGCCTGGGCGCATTCCGGGGAAACCGTGCCTTTCTCAAGAACGCCTTGCGGCACTCCCAAAAAAGCCTTGGCTTCCCGCGTGTAGCATACCATTCCGCCCAGGTAAACCTGGCTGGCGCCGGGCACCTGGGTAAGCAGTGAGCCCAGCATGCCGCCGCTGAGCGATTCGGCTGTTGCCAGCGTCTGGCCGGCCTTGGCCAGGCGGGCAACTAGAAGCCCCTGGGGGGTATCGGCGTCTTCGCCCCAGATGTTGGCGGCGATGAGGGGGCGGATGGAATCCGCAAGCTGGCTGACCGCCTGGGGTTCTCCCCGGATCACCACGTCCACGCCGTGGCTCTTGGCATAGGTGCCCACCTCGGCGGGCCCTTGGCGCCAAAAAAAGCCCCCCAGCACCTGGACGATCTGCGACTCACCCAGGCCGTAAGTTTTGAAGCTTTTCTGGCGGTAATTTTTGGCTGGCAGTAGCAGCTTGGGCAGCAGCTCTTCCCACATGGGACGCCACTCGGCTGGAGGGCCGGGAAGAGCGACAATATCGAGATTTTCCTTGTGTACCCACCAGCCAGGCGCGGTACCCCGCGGGTTTTCCAGCCAGCTGGCGGAGGGAATTTTCATGGCCTGCTTGAGGTTCGACTCGTGCATCTGGCGGCCCATGGAGGCAAAACGGGCCTGGATGGCCTGGACCATGCTGGGGTCGGGCTCCATGGGCTCGCACAGGGCCTCGGCGATGGCCTCACGGGTGATGTCGTCCGGCGTGGGGCCGAGCC
>JAMCQK010000044.1 GCA_023382135.1 Deinococcus sp. | reverse complement strand
TCTTTACTCGTAGTGCAATTTCGCCGAGTTCGCGGTTGAGACAGCTGGGAAGTCGTTACGCCATTCGTGCAGGTCGGAACTTACCCGACAAGGAATTTCGCTACCTTAGGATGGTTATAGTTACCACCGCCGTTTACTGGGGCTTAAATTCGTAGCTTCGCTTGCGCTAACCACTCCTCTTAACCTTCCAGCACCGGGCAGGCGTCAGTCCGTATACATCGTCTTGCGACTTGGCACGGACCTGTGTTTTTAGTAAACAGTCGCTTCCCACTGGTCTCTGCGGCCTTCAACGCTCCAGGAGTAAATCCCTTCACGAATCCGGCCCCCCTTCTCCCGAAGTTACGGGGGCATTTTGCCGAGTTCCTTAACCACGATTCTCTCGATCTCCTTGGTATTCTCTACCTGACCACCTGAGTCGGTTTGGGGTACGGGTGACTAGAACCTCGCGTCGATGCTTTTCTCGGCAGCATAGGATCACTGATTTCCCCCGTGAGGGGTACGCATCGGATCTCAGGCTATGTGAGGAACGGATTTGCCTATCCCTCGCCCTACGTCCTTACACCGGGACTACCATCGCCCGGCTCAGCTACCTTCCTGCGTCACACCTGTTAATACGCTAGCCGCACCAGCATAGGGTCGTGTGCTAGCCCCAACGCCTCACCCCGAAGGGCTCAGTCAGAGGGATTCGGACACTTAGCATTACTGGATTGACTGGGGCGGTTCTTCGTCAGTACGGGAATATCAACCCGTTGTCCATCGACTACGCCTGTCGGCCTCGCCTTAGGTCCCGACTTACCCAGGGCGGATTAACCTGGCCCTGGAACCCTTGGTCTTTCGGAGGACGGGTTTCTCACCCGTCTTTCGCTACTCATGCCTGCATTCTCACTCGTGTGGCCTCCACGGCTGGTTCACACCGCCGCTTCACTGCCCACACGACGCTCTCCTACCGATCCGCACGGCTGGACCACGAAGGCCTACCTAATATGCGAATCCTACGACTTCGGTGGTGTGCTTGAGCCCCGTTACATTGTCGGCGCGGAATCACTTGACCAGTGAGCTATTACGCACTCTTTCAAGGGTGGCTGCTTCTAAGCCAACCTCCTGGTTGTCTGTGCAACTCCACATCCTTTCCCACTTAGCACACGCTTAGGGACCTTAGTCGGTAGTCTGGGTTGTTTCCCTCTCGACAATGAAGCTTATCCCCCACTGTCTCACTGCTGCGCTCTCACTTACCGGCATTCGGAGTTTGGCTGACGTCAGTAACCTTTTGGGGCCCATCGGCCATCCAGTAGCTCTACCTCCGGCAAGAAACACGCAACGCTGCACCTAAATGCATTTCGGAGAGAACCAGCTATCACGAAGTTTGATTGGCCTTTCACCCCTATCCACAGCTCATCCCCTCAGTTTTCAACCTAAGTGGGTTCGGTCCTCCACGACGTCTTACCGTCGCTTCAACCTGGCCATGGATAGATCACTTCGCTTCGGGTCTAGGACATGCGACTGAATCGCCCTATTCAGACTCGCTTTCGCTACGGCTACCCCACACGGGTTAACCTCGCCACATATCGCTAACTCGCAGGCTCATTCTTCAAAAGGCACGCCGTCACCGCTGCTAGGGCGGCTCCGACGGTTTGTAAGCAAACGGTTTCAGGTACTATTTCACTCCCCTCCCGGGGTACTTTTCACCTTTCCCTCACGGTACTTGTCCGCTATCGGTCATCTGGGAGTATTTAGGCTTATCAGGTGGTCCTGACAGATTCACACGGGATTTCTCGGGCCCCGTGCTACTTGGGATACTCTCCGGGCCATTACGACATTTCGACTACGGGGTTGGCACCCTCTATGACTGGCCTTTCAAGACCATTCGTCTATATCGCGCTGTAACCCTTGGAGATCGGCAGATCTCCAGGAAAGTCCCACAACCCCGACCATGCAACACCTGCCGGCTATCACACATGATCGGTTTAGCCTCTTCCGCGTTCGCTCGCCACTACTGACGGAATCACTGTTGTTTTCTCTTCCTGTGGGTACTGAGATGTTTCACTTCCCCACGTTCCCTCTACCCGCCCTATATATTCAGGCGGGAGTCACTAGGTCGGCACGCCGCCCAGCGGGGTTTCCCCATTCGGACATCCTCGGATCACGGCTCGCTTATCAGCTCCCCGAGGCTTATCGCAGATTGCTACGTCCTTCTTCGGCTCCAGATGCCAAGGCATCCACCGTTTGCTCTTAGAAACTTGACTACATGAGTATGTTGAATCGATCGTGCGCCGAACAGCACCCCGAAGGATGCCTCGCTGCGCAGACCAATGATCTATTCGGATTTTTTTACGATCCGAAGATCTTCAGATCCACCGGCCCCAGCTGAGTAAACCCAGCACGGGTCGGTGTTTCTAAGATGCTCGCGTCCACTGTGTAGTTCTCAACGTACGGTCGGCACTCCCTGCCTCACGCATTGCGCGCTCAGCTCGGAAGTCCGAGAAACCAGACCGCCAAGAGCTGCTCGAGCCGTAGCCCTCGCCGCTTCTCGCGGTGCCCGGTCCCTCAGGACCCAACAGCGTGCATGTGCCAGGCATATCGCCGGCTGCCGTTCCAGAACCCCCGAAGAGGCTCGTACTGAGCAGACGATGAACGCCTGACACCCAAGTCAATGTTCCACCCATGAGCTCCCGCCGCAGAACGAACGTCTGCGATGCGGGTTCTGGCTGCAGAGCCCTAGAGCCGGCAGCAGATGCTCCTTAGAAAGGAGGTGATCCAGCCGCACCTTCCGGTACGGCTACCTTGTTACGACTTAGTCCTAATCACCGATCCCACCTTCGACAGCTCCCTCCTTGCGGTTGGGCCACTGGCTTCGGGTGTTACCGACTTTCATGACTTGACGGGCGGTGTGTACAAGGCCCGGGAACGTATTCACCGTGGCGTTGCTGATCCACGATTACTAGCGACTCCAACTTCATGAGGTCGAGTTGCAGACCTCAATCCGAACTGAGACCGGCTTTTTGGGATTCGCTCCCCACTA
>JAMCQK010000192.1 GCA_023382135.1 Deinococcus sp. | reverse complement strand
ACTACCCGCGCTATGGCACCCACAGGCTGTTGGAAGTCCTCGAGGACACACGGATCGTGTTGATATTAATGGTCCGCACCAGTGCGGCAAGATCACATTCGCTCTTGAGGTGAGGCGGGCGCTGGAGCTGGATTTGGCGGCAAGAGAGATCGCTGCGATCTGCCTGGTTTTCGTGGAAAGGATAAAACCCCGGAAATTTCCGGGGTTTTATCCAGTGAATATTTTAGTTCAGGGTATCGCCCCAGGCTTCTTCAAACAGCTTGCGGGCGGCCTCGAGGGTGATCTCCTTTACCTGAGAAATCTCCTCGGCCAAAAGATGCATGGCCCGGCGGAACGCCTGGCGGTCCAAGTCCGGCAGGCCGCGCTCGTACTCCCAGGCTCTTAGCTGGCCCGCTAGGGTGGCGATGCGATGCGGGTCACCTTCGGCAAGGATCTCTGTGGTCTTGCGGTGGCGGGCGGCCCACTGGCGCGGAAGCAACAGCCTGCCTTCTCTTAGAAGGTTCAGGACTTCGGGTATCTGCCGCTTGGAAAGCGCCGGACGAAGCCTGGTAGCCTGGGGAGACTCTACAGGAACAAATGCTTTGGAGCGCGTGCCGGGAAAGTCCACCTGGTAATACACCTTTTTTGAGCCGGCGATTACGCGTTTTTCGATGCTCGAAACCACGCCTACACCATAAGGTGGCAGCACCACTTTGTCCCCAAGACGAAATTCTTTCACAGGCCTACTCCTTTCGCACTTTCTGGAAGAGAACTGGAATGAAACTAAAAACCCGCAGCCCTAAATGGGCCACGGGACTAAACTGTCTTCGGCCTCGAGGTTGTTCTTCAGGGTAGCAAACGTAGCCTCGAGGATCACATCTAAATGGTAGCACCAAGCCTGTGTTTTATTGTGAGAGCGAGCAGCATCGACCAGCACAGCGCTCCCAACTCTTTTGGAATTGTTACCGGCAAAACGGGGCACACTATGAGGACTATTAGAACTAGTGGCCTACGTATCTCCAGTCTAAGTTTGTCGAAAGACTTGAAAAGCCGCGCTGTGTTCTTTACTCCCTTTGGCCCTAGTAAGTTTGACCGAAGGGTCAAACTTACTAGGGAGATACTTAGTTCAGTCTAATCAGAATAGATTTATAAACAATTTATTGACACCTGGGCCAAAACGGCTGATTTCCCGCTGCCACAAGAGCATTCTTCCCCAAGGCTCCCGGGTGTAGCGGCCTGATGGCGCTCACAGAAATTATCCGATATCGTCCGGCCCCAGGCCTTTGTGTAGTCCGCTGCCGGCATAGAGACCCAAGGACATTCAGGAAAGGTTAATGTGGAATGTTCGCCAGACGACTTACTAAAGTCCAGTTCACCGCTAATCTATGGGCATTGCGGAGGCAACTGTTATGAGGCTACGAGTAGTTTTGCTGGCTGGCTTCTTGTTGGTGGCGGCCGGGTGGGCGGCACAGCCCGGGCAGAGCGTGCCGGACTTTCGGCTGGCCGACGCCACAGGCAAAGTGGTAACCCTGAAGGACCTCAAAGGCAAGCCCGCGGTGGTCACCTTCTGGGCCACCTGGTGCAACGTCTGCAAGAGCGAGCTTCCCAGGCTGCACGCCTTGGCCAAGGAGTTCAAGCTGAACTACTACACGCTTAGCCCTTCCGATACCACAGAGGCCGCGCTTGAGTACATGAAACAGTTTCCCGCCTTTGTGCCGCTGGTGGCGCTCAAAGGGGGCGATACCCCGCGCACGGTGGAAGCGCGCTGGCAGGTGTTTGGCCAGCCGGTCACCTTTGTGCTGGACGCGGAGGGGAAAGTAGTGGCCCGCTTTGTGGGGCGTGTCGAGCTAGCCTCGTTCAAAGACGCTTTGGAACTAGCCGGCGTTCAGCTTTGAAACCAACCAACGGTAAGCCGCCCCGTGGGGCACAAGCTCCAGCTGGCGGCTTCCGTTTTGGGGTGCAAGTTTTATCTCCAGGCTGTCCGGGAAGATGTCCGGGCTGCCCCATTCGATAAGCACCAGCCGGGCTTCGGGAAGGTAGTCCTCGAGGCCCAGACCGAAAAGCTCCTCTTGGTCTTTGAGCCGGTAGGCGTCCACGTGAACCACCAATCCGGCTGGCGTGGGGTACTCGTGGATAAGCGTGTAGGTGGGGCTGGTAACCTCGCCTTGAAAGCCGAGTGCCCGCGTGATGAACTGCACCAGCGTGGTCTTGCCCGCCCCCAGTGGGCCTGTGAGGAGGACCAGGGAGCCCTCCGGCAATAACTCCGCAAGCCGATAAGCAAAGGAGCGGGAGGCCTCGAGATCTTGAAGGAACAGTGTGTTCATAGCGGGCTGTTACCTTGGCATGTTACCGCCACCAAGGGGCTGGTGGCATTCGCTGGCTGGCCGCGTCGTAGCCGCAGTGCGACAACTAGCGCTTCGTTGCCAGGATAAAGCCCACCGTAAGGCGAGACGGCCCAGGGGCCCGCGCCAAAGTCCAGGCACTGCCGGGCAAGCAGTCTGGCCCTAGAGCAGTGCAAGCCGTTTTACCGATCTTTCCTTCCGGGTGGATTGCGGGCGCAGCGGAAAGTTTGAACCCTGATGTCGCGCGAACTGGTTATGCGGTTAGACAACGGGTCTATCCCAGGTTATGGTTTCGAGACAAAGCATAGCTTGACTGCTAAAGGATCGAGAGGCCTGGAAACAACTAGCCATCTTGGGCTGAGCGAGGCTTTCTGGTATGCCGGTAGCTGGTAGCCAAAGGTAAAAATAGCCGACAGTCAGCTATCGGCTACGGGCTAGTCCTTATACGGGTCAGACTCCCCCGCCCCGGCCATCACCACAATTCGCGGCCTGAGCGTGTGGAGCACCTCCACTGTTCCTTTCTGCTCACGTATCACCTCTTCAAGGCGGCGGTAAACCTGGGGGCTTTCGTCCAGGCCGCCGCCGCGCAAAACCACGCCCTTTTTCTCAAGCCAACTTTTCATCGCTTCCGGTGTGACCAGCCCAGGCCTGAGCACCTTACCGCTCTTGCGGTCGCGCTTGCCGGCAGCCTCGGTCCGGCTCATCAC
>JAMCQK010000176.1:600-3039 GCA_023382135.1 Deinococcus sp. | reverse complement strand
ATGCCCCCGGCTAGGTTGTAAGTTGTAAATCCTTTGCCCGCCAAGAAGCTAGCGGCTTGTTGGCTGCGGCCGCCAGAGGCGCACTGGCAGACAATCTCTCTGTCCTTGGGTAGCTTTTCCCACGCGCCAGCTAATTCGGCCAGCGGTATGGCCCTTGAACCGGGAATCTTGTCGCCTTTTCTTTCCAGCGGCGTGCGGACATCCAAAAGCAGAGCACCCCTGTCGATTAAAGCTTTGGCCTCGAGGGCGTTTAGCCGTTTCACCGGCGGAGCGTTTATTCCTAGTAGCTTGTGTATCCAACTAAACACTGCTTTTCTCCTTGTGGCTGGTTAACCCTTGATCGGAAGCCGTCTCCAGTAAGAAGCCTTGTTCTTGCCAGGCACGAATCCCGCCGGTCAGGTTCATTACGTTGGTGTATCCTGCCGCCAGCAGCGCGCTAATGGCGGTGCTGGAGCGGTCGCCAGAGGCGCAGTGGAGCACTACAGGCCGGTCCTTGGGGACCCGCTGAAGGTTCCTCATCACGCGCCCGGCGTGCAGGTTGAGCGCGCCCGGGATGTGGCCGCTTTTGTACTCGTCGGCGGCGCGCACGTCCAGAATCACCGCTTCACCTCGCCGCCACTTGGCTTCCGTTTCCAGCACGGTTACCTGGGGAACGGTTTCGAGCTCGGACTCGGCATAGCCCTCGAGGTCCGGGATGAAGCCAACGATATTGTCCAGGCCCACCCGGATAAGTTTTGCGGCTAGATCGGGTATCAATTCCGGGTTCGCTACCAGGACGAGCGGTTTGTCATAGGGCAAGAGCCAGCCCGCCCAGGTAGAAAAATTCTTGGTGGCGGGAATATTAATAGCACCCTTGATATGTCCGCCCGCGAAGGCAAGCTTGTCCCGCGTGTCCACCAGCACCGCGCCTCCAGCAAGAAGTTTTTGAAACTCTTCCGCCGCAAGCTTGGCGGGCTCGGGAAGCCTGCCCAGAATGGGCATGCCGTCCCGGTTCAACTTTTTCATCATGGAGAAGTAGCTGGGCGCCTCGGGCTGGTCCGCCAAGAGCGTTTGTACGAACTGTGCTTGATGGTTCGCGGCCAGGTAGTCCGCCCACCAGGCAAAACGCCGTTCGTAACCCACGGTAGTGCTGGGCACCGCGCCCAAAGCCTTACCGCAGGCCGAGCCCGCGCCGTGGCCGGGCCAGACCTGCACGTAGTCCGGCAGGGTCAGGAACTTTTCCTGAATGCTCTGGAACATGCGGCGGGCGCCGGGTTCGGCGGTGCCCGCCTGGCCTGCGGCCTCTTCCAGCAGGTCAGGGCGGCCAATGTCGCCCACAAAAACAAAGTCTCCCGTGAGCACGAAGCCCGGCTTGTCGGTGGTGGCTCCGTCCGTCACCAGAAATGAGATGTGCTCCGGCGTATGGCCGGGGGTGTGAAGCGCCTGGAGCCGGACGTTACCAATTTTTATCTCGTCGCCGTCGTTTATCAGAACGTGCTTCAAGCCCTCGAGGCCCTTGTACTGCCAGTCCTGGCCGCCCTCGCCGGACAGATACAAGGCGGCGCCGGTGGCTTTCGCCAGCTCGCGCGCACCCGAAAGGTAGTCTGCGTGGATGTGGGTCTCGGTTACCGCCACAATACTGAGGCCGTTCTTGCCCGCTTCTTCCAAGTAGACCGAGATATCCCGCCGTGGGTCCACCACTACTGCCGTTCCATTGGCCTGGCAGCCAATAAGATAGCTGGCTTGTGCAAGGTCCGGTTCGTATATCTGTTTGAACAACATGTTTACCCCCCTTGGGTTGCATTGTATACCCCTAGGGGCTATAATGTCAAATACCCCATGGGGATATATTGGGGATGAGGAGCTGAATATGACTTTTCTCGACCAAGAAGTAAAAGAACAGGTTTCCCAGGCGCTAAAGCCGGTTACTAACCCCGTGGAGTTGGTGGTGTACACCGCCAGCAAGTTGGTACTGCCGGGCCAGGAGCCGGCGGGGCTGCAGGAAGAGACCCTGGCGCTCCTGAAGGAGGTAGCGGAGCTTAGCCCGCACCTTAGCGTGGCAGAAAAACCCATTGCTTCCGACCCCGAGGCGGCACTCTTGGGCATTACCCGCGCGCCCACCATCCTGTTGCGGGAAGCCGGCTCCACACGAACGAACATCCGTTTTTTAGGCCTACCCAGCGGCTACGAGTTCTCTACCTTAATTGAGACAGTGGTTATGTTGGGCAGTGGACAAAGCGGCCTGGGCGAGCGATCGCGGGTGGAGCTCGGCAAGCTGGATTCGCCAGTACGTATGCAGGTGTTTGTGACCCCCACCTGCCCTTACTGCCCCAAGGCGGTGCTTACAGCTTTCAATTTTGCGTTCCTTAACCCGCACGTGGTGGCGGAAGGGGTGGAAGCAAATGAATTCCCCGTGCTCTCTGACCAGTACCGGATCTCCGGGGTCCGTTTAGCTCGTTC
>JAMCQK010000176.1:0-590 GCA_023382135.1 Deinococcus sp. | reverse complement strand
ACATGGCGTGTTCGTCCGCCTCACGCACGTCCACAAACAAAACACCTTGTTTTCTTAAACTTAGAGCTTCGGTGATCCCGACATCCGCGACTTTTCTCATGGCTTAAGCAGCCCGTCCTTTCTCGGTGGGCAGGTTGTGCTCCTGCCAGGTCTTGAAGCCGTCCGTGAGGTTGCTAACGTTGGTGTATCCTGCCGCCAGCAGCGCGTTAATAGCGGCGCTGGAGCGGTCGCCAGAGGCGCACACCAGCACCAGGGGGCCGTTTAGCTCGTTCGCGCGCACGGGCGACTTTGCCAGCGGAACATCTTCGGCACCTGTGACTCGCCCCTGAGCAAACTCAAACGGCTCGCACACGTCAATAATTCGCGCGCCTTTGTCGCGCCAGAGTTTTACCTTGTTGGGGAAAATATCGAAGTACATTTTTCTCACTTCACTGGCAGGCCGGCTGCCTTCCAAGCGCTGATGCCCCCGGCTAGGTTGTAAGTTGTAAATCCTTTGCCCGCCAAGAAGCTAGCGGCTTGTTGGCTGCGGCCGCCAGAGGCGCACTGGCAGACAATCTCTCTGTCCTTGGGTAGCTTTTCCCACGCGTCAG
>JAMCQK010000196.1 GCA_023382135.1 Deinococcus sp. | reverse complement strand
CTACTACACCACACAAAACCCGGACGGCGAGTACGAGCGGCAGATTGTGTGGCTGAGCCAGTTGAACGCCAGCCAGACCGTGGGGCCGTTTACCTTTGGCATTGCGGCCAACCGTGAGCTGCGCGAAGGCGAGAATCCTTTTAGGGGGATCGACCCCTTGATTACACGGGCCACTAGGAGGGCGGGCCTCGAGGCCTCCCTTCTCTTCCGCCCCGAAGCTTCTTTCTCCCTCTCGGCCAAGATCTCAAAAGACCTCGAGCAAAACCGCTACGGCCCGCTGGAACTTAGCCTAGCGCTAAACCCGGATCCGGCGTTCTCCCTCTCTGCCAGCGCCGCCCGCGACCTGGAACTGGACCGCTACGACGAGCTCAGGGGTACTTTTTCCACTTTGGGCATTTTCACCGCCAGCCTGGGCTACAAGCGCGACGAGCGCGGCAGCGAGAAGTTTGAGCAGCTGGCGGCGGACCTTCAGCTCACCCCAAGGCCTTTCACCTTCCGCGCCACCACCAGCTACAACTACGTAAAAGCTGAGTACACGGACCTGACCCTGACCGCGGCCTACGCGCTCCTGGGGGGCAGCCTGAGCCTGCGGCATACCCGGAACCTGAACACTGGCGAGGCCAAGACCACCAGTTTCTCGCTGGTGCTGCGTGAAGACGAGCTGGGCTTCGCCTGGCAGGAAAACTACGCCCACAACGGGGTGGCCTCGGTGCTGAACCCCACACCGGACACCAACCTGCTGACGGGCTTTGTCCAGGCCATCTGGGGTCCGCAAAGCCTGAGCTTCGAGCACCGGGTTTTGTTTGTGGACGAACTTGCCGAAGGAACCGAAGACCTGCGCGAGGGTACGGCCGAGTTTGGGCTGCGCTACTCCTACGGCACCGAGAACGAGGTGAGGCTCTCGGGGGTCTGGGTCTACAAGGATGGCTACCTGAGGGATCCGTACTTGACCTTCCGCCTGGGTTTCCGAGAGCCTGGTGGCAGCCTGGCGGTGCGCGGGGTATACCACTTTGCCGAGCCCAGCAAGCCGTACTACGCGCTGGAGCAGCTAGGCCTCGATGCCAGCCTCGAGCTTGTCCCGGCGCCCACCACCCCGGAGGACAGCCCCGGTTTCGGGCTTCAGGGAAGGCTAACCCTGCTGCGCCAGCCGGATGGCAGCTACGCGGTGGAGATGGCCAACTTCGGGCCCACACTGGCGGTTCTGGCCGATGAGAGCGCCCGCTTGCTGGTGGGCATGTTTTTCAGTGAGAAGTTCAACTTCCCCGCGCTCGATGGCCAGCGGCTCAAACCCAAGTTTGTGATCATCTACGACCGCTGCTGCTGGGCATTGCGCTTTACGATGGACGCTAAAGACAATTCCTTCAAGCTGGCATTCTTACTGGGAGGCCGTTCGTTGGAATTCCTGTTCCGCGATGAAGAGGTTATTCTTCCGCCGCTGACTACCACCACCGTGGGAGGTACGCCATGAATGCTCGATGTTTTCGCTGGTTGGGACTGGTCTTGCTGCCTTTGCTGGCGGCCTGCAGCGGAAGCCAGGAGGTCCCGCTTCCCGCGCTGGTGGCGGTAGCGGGGGGACAAGAGGTACGCTTCTACCAGGCCTCCACGCTTACGCCCTCCTCTACCGATCCGATTAATCTGGCCGATGTTTGGATGATCAGCCCAGCCGAGAATGTCCTTGACATGGTGTATATGCGGGGCAGGCTTTTTGTGCTCACGCCCACCAGGCTCTTGCGTTATGACACCGCTGGTCTGAATATCGCGCCCTATGACCCCTTGAACCCCAAGCCCACACCGGCGCCCGACGTGCTCGCGTTCCCACCGGGCTTTAGCTGCACCCAGGGGTATTTGAAAGCGGGGGAAGTCCGGCTGTTGGTGGACTGCGAAACGCGCCGCTGGCGGCCCACCTATACCGATTCCGGACTCGATAACGACGCCAGCCCCGGCCCCGCCAACGAACTGCTGCATCCGGCGCTCTCCAGCCTGCCAGCGGACACGCGCTTTACCCTAGGCCCAAATGACGGGCTGATTTATTTCTCCGCTGGCTCCAAGTGGTTAAGGTTCTTGGCAAACCCAACAGACCTGGCCTCGAGTCCGGTGGAAAAAACTTTCAACACCAACGTAATCAGCCCCGTTGCCAGCGACGTGCTCTTTAAAAACTCCAAGGCGTTCTTTGCCATTGAGGGCGTTGGAGAAAGCGATTTCTTCAGCTGGACGCCGCCCTCCGGCGCCCCAACCGAGCCAGTAGACCTGAGTCCGGTAAAAGCCGGACGCCTGGCCGCCGGGGAAGAAAAAGTGGTGGCCTTTGGCTCCCAGGGCTTCGCACGTATTGACGGGGCATCTCCCGCCAAGAGCACTTCACAGCTTTCGTACCGGGCGGGGATGATCAGCATCGACGACTTTCTGTACCTCACCTCGGGAACCAACCTTTACTGCTTCGACCTGCTCAACCAGAACAGCATTGGGTCATCCAGGCTGAACGCTATAAACTTGAACGGTGTAGCGCTGGCCTTCATACCGGTGCAGGTACCCTAGGGGTGAACATGACGCTGCATCACGTAGGAATTGCGGTGGACCCCGCGCCTTTTGGCGACGCCCGGGCCGCGCTGGAGGCCGCCGCCAAGCCCTATGTTGCGCTCGGATACGGCCTCGAGGCCCAAGGCCTGGTGGAAACCCAAGGCGTGTACGTCTACCTGTTAAAGCCACCTTCAACGAACGGTATTGAGACGCGCATTGAGCTGATTGCTCCGGCCAACACAACTTGCGCGCTCGCCAAGTCTTTGCAAAAACGCGGGCCGGGGCTTCACCACCTTGCCTTTGGCGTGCCCGATATCCGCGAGGCGATGGCAACGCTAACCCGCCAAGGCGCCAAGCTGGTGGACCTGTCTCCGCGCCCAGGCTTCGGTGGGCACCTGGTGGCCTTTGTGCACCCAAGTTTTGCGGGCGGGGTGCTGCTGGAACTGGTGGAGGAAGTTTGAATCCGTCTTTTCTAGTGGCTTCCGCCCTTTACATGGGCCTGATTTTTGTGCTTTCCGGCTGTGCGG
>JAMCQK010000097.1 GCA_023382135.1 Deinococcus sp. | reverse complement strand
AAAGCTATCTGCACCTGAAATAGGGTTTTCCCCGCTTGCTCACCTTCTGGACAATCTCGCCCGTGTTGCACTTGGGACAAGTAATTCCGATGCTGGGTGACTCGTCGCGGGTGTAGTCGCACGCCGGGTAGGTGCTGCACGAGATGAAGCTTCCGTAGCGCCCGTGCCGGCGCACCAGTTCATTGGCGCACTTGGGGCAGGCCTCGCCGATTTTCTCCGGCTCTTTCCTCACCTCCAAGCGCTCGGTGTGCTTGCACTCGGGGTAGCCGGTGCAGCCTAAGAACTGGCCGAACCTAGAAACCTTCAACTCCATTGGCCTGCCGCACTTGGGGCAGGTTTTCTTTGGAACTTTGGCGTACTCCTCCATGAAAGGTTGGTAGAACTCACGCACTACGCCCGGCCAAGCGGCCCTGCCTTCTTCCACCTGGTCCAGGTGCTCTTCCATCTCGGCGGTGAAGTCGTAGGCCAAGACTTTGGGAAAAGCTTGTAGCAGATACCCCACCACGTCTTTTCCCAAGGGCGTGGGCTTCAAGGCCTTGCCCATGCGCTCCAGGTACTGGCGCTTGTCCAGGGTCTCAATAGTGGGGGCGTAGGTGGATGGCCTGCCAATGCCCAGCTCTTCCAACACCTTAACCAAGCTGGCGTCGGTGTAGCGCGCGGGCGGCTCGGTGAAGTGCTGTTCCGGCACCACCTCTTGGAGCTCCGCCGGCCCGCCTTCGCGCAAGCCAGGCAGAAGATTCTCGGCCTCATCGCCTTCGTCGCGGCCCCAGACTTTCAAGTAACCATCGAATTTGATGACCGAACCCACCGCGCGAAATACGAACTCGCCACCTTCCACGTTTACGGTGGTCTGGTCGTAAACCGCCGGGGTCATCTGACTGGCCACGAACCGCTGCCAGATGAGCTGGTAGAGCCGGAACTCCTCTTCTTCCAGATGCTTTCTCACCGCATCTGGCGTACGGCGAGACTCGGTGGGCCTAATAGCCTCGTGGGCGTCCTGGGCGTTTGCCTGCTTCTTGGTGGAGTAAAAGTTGGGCTTCTCCGGCAGGTAGGGGCTGCCAAATTTCTCCGGGATCAGCCTGCGCACTTGGGAGAGCGCTTCTTGCGACACGCGCACCGAGTCGGTACGCATATAGGTGATAAGCCCCACTGTGCCTTCTGGAAGGTCAATACCTTCGTAGAGCCGCTGGGCCACCCGCATGGTGCGGCCTGCGGTCCAGCCGAGCCTGCTCGAGGCCGCCTGCTGCAAGGTGGATGTGATGAATGGGGGCGAAGGATTACGCTTGCGCTCCTTGCGTTCGACGCTGGCAATCTTCCAGGCGGCTACCTGGCGGATGCCTTCCACGGCACGGGAGGCGTCTTTCTGGTTGGTGAGCAGAAACGCGCCGTTATTAACGACGCGTTTGCCCGCTACGCTGTAAAGCCCCGCTTTAAACCTCGAGGCCTCGCTTTCAAAGAAGCCGTCGACTGTCCAGTATTCCTGTGGAACAAAGGCTTCAATTTCCGCCTCACGCTCTACCAGAAGCCTCAAGGCCACCGACTGCACCCTGCCCGCGGACAAGGCCCGCCGCCTGAACTCCATCGAGAGTACCGGCGAAAGCTGGTAGCCCACCAACCTGTCCAGAATGCGGCGGGCTTGCTGCGCGTCCACCAGGTTTTCGTCAATAGGCCGTGGATGTTGCACCGCTTCGCGGACCACCCTGGGGGTAATCTCGTTAAACTCGATGCGCATAGGCTCTTTGCCGTCAAGGCCCAGCAGTCTGGCTACGTGCCAGCCAATGGCCTCGCCCTCGCGGTCCGGGTCGGTGGCTATCAAGACTTGTTTGCCCTTGGCCGCTTTCTTGAGCTCCTCCACCACGGCCTTCTTTTCCTTCTTAACTACATACTCGGGCGCAAAGTCTTGCTCAACGTCCACGCCCATCTCGCGCTCGGGCAAGTCGGCAACGTGGCCTTTGCTGGCCCTAACCTCATAACCAGCACCTAGCATCTTGGCGATGCTTTTGGCTTTGGCGGGGGACTCCACGACCACGAGATAGTTTTTTGCGGGACTTGACATGTCTCAGCGCTCCCTGGTTACTGCCAACAGCTCAGAAATCTGTTTTTGAACCTTGATGCAAACGGCATACTGGTCCTACCGGCCCAAAAGGCATACGGCACAGTATATAGAGGGGTGGATCCCCGATTTGTCAAGCGACCAGTTCTCATCTGACTTTGAACCGGCTCCTTGACTCCCCTTTTGAGGCGGTGTATACCGGGGAGCGAACGACAAGGGGGAAAGCTGCTCCCGCCGGGGAATAGCTGATGGTGGGCAGAGGGCGGCCTAGAAACAACTAACCCTTACGGGCTGAGCGAGGCCAGGCGCTTAATAGTCGCGCGACCTCTTCAAACCCGGACCAAGGAGGTGATCAAGCGCCAACAACATCGACCGAGGTTAGTGGGTATGGCTATACTCGTAACCGTTTTATGAATAGGAGGGCCTGGAGTATGCACAGAAAAATCTTTGGACTTCTGGCCGTGGCTTTGATGGGGGGTTCCCTGTTCGGAGTCGCGCTTGCCCAAGGCAAAAGTAAACTGACTATCGAAAGCTGGCGTAACGACGACCTAAAGATCTGGCGGGATAGCATCTTGCCCGCTTTTATGAAGAAGTATCCGAACGTCGAAGTAGTGTTCTCGCCCTCGGCGCCGACCGAGTACAATGCCGCCCTCGAGGCCAAGCTCAAAGCGGGCACCGCTGGCGACCTGATTACCTGCCGCCCCTTCGATAAGTCGCTTGAGCTCTTCAATGCCAAATACCTCGACTCGCTCAACAACCTTCCCGGCATGAAGAACTTTAGCGAGGTAGCCAAAGCCGCCTGGTCCACCGATGACGGCAAGACCACTTTCTGCGTGCCGATGGCCTCGGTGATTCACGGCTTCCTCTACAACAAGGCCGTCTTCACAGAGCTTGGCGTTGCGGTTCCCAAAACCGAGTCGCAGTTCCTGGCCGCGCTCGCCAAGATCAAAGCCAGCGGCAAGTACAGCCCGCTGGTGATGGGCACCAAAGACCAGT
>JAMCQK010000225.1 GCA_023382135.1 Deinococcus sp. | reverse complement strand
CCTTTTCTTACGGCTGTTGGCGACCACACCCTGCTCAAACCCACGGCCACCCCGGAAGAGATCGAGACCCTCTGCCAGGAAGCCATCAAGCACGGCTTTTTTGGGGTCTGCATACAGCCCTCGTTCGTAAGCCTGGCCAAGGCGCTGCTTACCGGTACGGGAGTGAAGGTGGTTTGTGTGGTGGGGTTCCCGCTCGGGGTGAACCTGGCGGAGACCAAAGCCCTCGAGGCCGCTCAAGCCGTTGCCCACGGCGCCGACGAACTGGACATGGTAATTCACCTGGGAGCCATAAAAGCGAGGGACTGGAAAGGCGTTGAGGCCGATGTACGCGCGGTGGCGGGCGCGGTGCCCGGCAACGTGCTCAAGGTGATCCTGGAAACGGGGTATCTGTCCAAGCGCGAAATAAGGCGCGCGGCCAAGGCGGCGATTGCCGGCGGTGCCGATTTCCTCAAGACCTCAACCGGCTTTGGCCCCAGGGGGGCCAGTCTCGAGGACGTGGTGCTGCTAACGGAAGTAGCCCAGGGAGAAGTGCAAGTAAAGGCCGCCGGGGGCATTCGTGATCGCGAGACTGCACTCGCCATGATTCAAGCCGGAGCCAGCCGGCTCGGCACCTCAAGTGGGGTGGCAATCCTTGCGGGCAAAAAGGCGGCTGGATATTAAACCTTACCGCGCCCGCCGTGTTTGCTCACCGATACTCACCCATGCCGTCATAGTTTGAGGGGTTGTGAATAGTGAGCTCCTGGAAACCAAGCCGATGAACCGCGATCATCTGCCGCTGTTGGTTTTGGCCTCCGAGAGCCCGCGCCGGGCGGAGCTGCTTGAAAAACTCGGGCTTCCCTTTGTGGTGCGGCCCGCCAAGCTGGATGAAACAGGCCTGGCCAAAGGCAGCCCCGGCGAGAGCGCGCTTCAGCTGGCGCTTGCCAAAGCGGAGGCCTGCTGGAGCCCTGGCGAGTGGACGGTTGGGGCCGATACCGTGGTGGCCTTGGACCAGAAAGTTCTGGGAAAACCCAAGGATCTCCAGGAGAATCACCGCTTTCTGGCAATGCTTTCGGGCCGGGCACACACGGTGTATACAGGGCTGGCGCTGGTTTCTCCCAAGGGAGAACGCCGGCGGCATCTGGAGGAGGCCAGGGTTTTCTTCCGGGCGCTTTCCGCTTGGGAACTGGAATGGTACGCACGCTCGGGCGAAGGCCTTGACAAGGCAGGCGGCTACGGAGCCCAAGGCCTGGGCATGGTGTTGGTGGAAAAAATCGAGGGCGATTTTTTTACCGTAATGGGCCTGCCCGTAAGCGCGCTTTGGAAGGCGCTTGGCTCGATGGGTTACTTCGGAGGCGGCAGGTGACCCCCAGACTCTTGCAGCACCTATTGTTCGCAGCGCTCCTGGTGCTGGGCCTTGCGCTGGCGAGTTTGACGCGGCAGCTTGCGCCCTGGCTCCCGGGAGAATTTTCCGCGAGAGTGGCTCCGCTATTTGGAATGAGCTACCGCTTCGGGCACAACCTGCGGGCGGCGCTGGCCTCGCTCAGCGACCGGCGCGACCTGCGGGCGGAAAACCGCGCCCTGCGGGAAGAGCTGGGAAGCCTGCGTCAGGAAAATAGCCGGCTCTTGCTCGAGGTCCGCAAGCTTTCGGGGGCGCTTGAGGTGCGGGCCTCGAGGTCTCCCGGACTGATAGCCATTGCCCCAGTGGTAGACGAAGACCCTTCAGGGCTTTACCGAAGACTCACAATTGGACAAGGATCAAACGATGGCCTGCGTGCGGGCATGCCGGTGACCTCCCCCACGGGCTTGGTGGGGCTGGTGACCGAAGTGGCTCCCCAAAGCGCCACCGTGCGCACCTTGCTGGATCCGGAGTCTCGGGTGGGTGTGCGCCTCAGGGACAAGCCCGGACGCGGAGTTGCCTACGGGCAACCCCCCGGACTGCTACGGGTGGAGTTCGCTCCCGAGGCCCAAGTGGCGGAAGGAGATCTAGTGGTCTCTGGTTCTTTGCAAGGCCTGTTCCCGGAAGGCTTAACCGTGGGCGTGGTGATCCGGATTTTGCCCAAACGTCCTGGCGCGCTCAAGCAAGCCGTGCTGGTAAAACCCTCGGCGTCGTTTTCGCTACTTGAACAAGTGGTGGTACTCAGGCCCTTGTGAGGCATGGTGATGCGGCTACTTTTGTTGGTGCTGGCAATGTTTACCGCTCAGGGGATTGTTTCCGGGCTGCTGCCGGAGAACCTGGCGCCGCCGGACCTTATTTTCCTGCTTGCTATCTTGGTTTCGGCGGTGTCCTCACCTTATGTAGGGCTCTCGTCAGCCTTCGCCTTGGGGCTCGTCCAGGACCTACATTCGGCGGGCCTTCCCGGTTTTCACGCCACCGGGCTGCTCTTTGCCGCGCTGGCATTCTACCGACTTTCCCCGCTCTTCAACCTGCACGAATCCCCTGGCCAGGCCGCCATCCTGTCGGGAGCCTTTCTGGCCAAGTGGCTGGGCTACTTGTTGGTGGCTTACTGGCTGCGCAACCCGCTGTTGAACCCACTGTTGCTTGGGTGGGTATTCGTTGGCGAACTGGTGTTCACCTTGGTCATGGGCCCATGGGTTTTGCGGCTTGGGAGGGCCTGGGTAGGGGCGTTGCGTGGCTAACCGTGCCTTTGGCTTATTGACTGTTATCTATATCGTTCTGGCGCTGTTTGCAGGGCGGCTGTGGTGGCTTCAGGTGGTCCAGTACGACCAGTATGCCACCCGTAGCCAGGGTAACTACCTTAAAACCGAAGCCGTGTTGGCTCCCAGGGGCCGCATCTTCGACCGAAACGGCAAGCTAATTGCCGCCAACCGGTTGGCGGTCGACCTCATGTACAAAGGGGGCCAGGTGCTCTACCTGGACCGTATCCTCTCGCTGCTCAAACTTTCCGCCTTGCCAGAGGCCAAGGATGAACCGGTCTCGGTAATGACCAATGTTCCGCTGGCGCTGGTTCCCACGCTGGCCGAGCTGACTTCGGGACAGGAAAACATTTACTTGGTGGAAAGGCTTGAGCGCACTTACCCAAGACCCATCTCTGGTCCGGTCCTGGGCTATGTACTACTGGCCAACCAGAGGCAGGTGGATAAAGGCTACGATCCCACCGAGCAGGTGGGTGTAGCGGGCATTGAACGAGCGCTGGAGGCGGACCTGCGGGGCGTGCGTGGGGTTCAGATTGTCGAGGTCAACGCCAAGCGCGAACGCATCCGCCAGCTAACGCTTCGAGAGCCAGTCCCCGGCCGTGATGTTTATCTAACCCTTGATTACGACCTGCAAAAAGCCGCTGAACGCGCCCTGGAAGAAGGCCTGCAAGATGTGAACAGGGGGCGCGCTCGCTTTGGGCTTCCCAGTGAGACCGAGGCCAAGGGTGCGATCGTTGCGGTGGACCCCGCCACCGGCGAGGTTCTGGCCATGGCCAGTGCGCCGAGCTTCGACCCCACGCTCTTCGCCAAAAGGCCCAGGCCCCAGGCGGAGATTGCCAAGGTCATGACCGACAAAAACCTGCGCCTTCTAAACCGCGCTGTGCAGCCGTACACGCCAGGCTCGACCTTCAAGCTGGTCTCGTCCAGCCTGTTTTTGGAAAAGGCCTACCTAGGGGCTGACACGGTTTTCCGTTGCGCACCCTACATCTATTATGGAGGACGCCTATTCAAAAACTGGGCGAGTTATGACATGGGCAACATGACCGTGCGCGAAGCCATTGCCCAGAGCTGCAATACCTGGTACTACCAGGCGGCCCAGACCGACCCCAGGAAGATGGTGGACGAGCTCGCCGCCAGAGCCAGGGAGCTTGGGATTGGCAGGCCCACAGGCCTCGAGGTCTCCGAGCAGCAAGGCTTTCTGCCTACCGTCGCCTGGAAGCGAGCAACTTACGACCAGCCCTGGTACCCCGGTGAAAGTCTTTCCATCGCCATCGGCCAGGGCGCGGTACAGGTTACGCCAGTG
Source organism: Deinococcus sp. (assembly GCA_023382135.1). GTDB lineage: Bacteria > Deinococcota > Deinococci > Deinococcales > Thermaceae > JAMCQK01. The sequence goes on along the minus strand of JAMCQK010000225.1, from coordinate 11,457 downwards.
GAACTCGCCCGCATGCTTGCAACCATCATCATGAGCGGCAGACAGCCCGAGTTTCACCTGGTCAAGAAAATCGGGAACCGGGAGACGACCCCCAAGACCACGCTGGTCCCCGGCGAGTACTGGAAAGTGCTGCAAGAAGGCATGCGCAAGACTGTGACCTGGGGAACCGCCAAATTTCGTCTGGGTGATTTCCCCGTGCCTACCGCGGGCAAGACCGGGACCGCCGAGACCCCCGGCAAACGCCTTGGCTACGAGCACGCCTGGTACATGGGGTATGGTCCCACCGATCCCGGCGACCCCAGGCCGCCGCTGGTGGTGGTGGTCTTCTTCGAAAACGGCGGTGGCGGCTTTGACGTGGCGCTGCCAGCCGCCAAGAAGGTGATGAGCGCCTACTGGAAGGTGGGGGAGTACGCGCCCAAGCCCACACCCCCAGCACCAGGCCAGTAACCGGTTACTAATCTGGTGCCGCGCTCCGGGAAAAACCTCTATCCCCTGCCCTGGCGAAAGCGGGGTGCTCACCCCGTTCAGTTCAAACAGTGCTTTTCCGGCCAGGATATAGAAAAACTGCCGGGGCGCGCCGGTGAAAGTGGCGCTTTTTAGTTATTCGCGGGCATGTGTTCCTGGATTACACCAAGCCCCTCCCTTTTCACCAGATTCCAACCTTTGCACCCCGCTCCCCAGCCGTAGGACTCCGCATTTCTGGGGCCGGCCATACCCAAGACTAGCAAGAAGGATGTATAACTTCATCATGCGAGTCAGGGCCACTCTGAAAGCGCTGGCGGTACGGTTGGACGGCAACGAGACCCCCGAAGAAGTGCGCAAGTCTCTGGTGGGCCTGCCCGAGCTGCCACTAGAGATTGAAGTGGGCGCCAGCCTGGACCAGACCATGCTGGAAACCCTACTGGAGATTGGACGGACGCGGGGCATCAGCCTGAGGGCACCCAGGGGCGAGCGCTACATTCCCTACACCGAGGTGGTACCGGTGACGTTGCGCTCTGGACAGAAGATTGAGTCCGCTGCCACCGTGGTGGTCTTGGGCGATGTCAACCACGGCGCGGAAATTGTGGCCGCGGGCGATGTGATTGTAGCGGGGAAACTGCGCGGATTGGCACACGCCGGGGCCAAAGGCAACGAGGAAGCCTCAGTCTGGGCAGGGAGCCTCGAGGCCAAGCAGTTGCGCATCGCGCACCTGGTGGCCCAAGCCCCGCAGGATAAGTCTGTGAGCCGTGGCTCTGAGCGCGCTTACGTGGCGGAAGGCAAGATTGTGCTGGAACCCTGGGGCCGCGGAAGGCTTTAAATGGCTCCAGGCTGAATCTGACGGATGAGAGTTTAGCAGCTTCAACCTGGAGCCCGCCTACTCCCGTTGGTCGGGTTGACTTTTGACAAAGAACCGGGAGAGGCTTAGTTTTCTGGCCTGACCCGCGGCCTCGCAGAGCCCGTAAGGGCTAAGTATCTCCGTGGTAAGCTTGATCCTTCGGTCAAACTCACTAGGTCCAGAGGAAGTAAGGAACACAGCGTGGCTTTTCAAGCCTTTCGGCAAACTTAGACTGGAGATACTCGGTTGTTTCCAGCCCCGCCACATATCCGCTGGAAGAAGGCGGGTTGCTCTGCGCATGGCCAAACTTTGGCCATGCTTTGCTCTCTAAAAGTGCAAGCCCTCCACCTACAGGGCCAGGTACGCCGTACTTATAACCTGGGACGCCGCGCCCGCTTTTCCCAGGACCGAGAAGATAGCAGCCCTCCGGGCACGCTTGGCCTGTCCGCGGCACTCAAGCCGCCAACAACCCGCTTGGCGCGGAGGAAACTGCACGCTTTAGTTTAATCAGCTTAGCTGATCAGCCATGCTAACTTTCCACTCCGTAGCGCCGCAGAACCAGGCCGATCACCCAGCCGCTAAGCGCCACAAAGAGCCAGACGGGTACGGTCATCCTGGCCCAGCGTTTATGGCGTTCAAACCGGCCTCTCAAAGCGTTGTAAATCACGTAGGTTGCCAGCGGCACGTTAGCCGCCGCCAGCAGAATATGGCCCGCCAACAGCGCCAGATAAGCCTCTTTCCACTCGGCCGGCCCGCGGTAGTAGCTGGTGCCGTAAAGCCCCCACTTGAGCAGGTAAAAAACCAAGAAAAGCACCGCCAGCGTGGCTGCCGCCAGCATCACCCTGGGGTGCCAGACGCGGTTCCCGCGTTTAATCAGCACCACTCCTATCACCAGCAAGATTCCCGATAAAAGAATCAGGCTGGCGGCAATAGTTCCGAGCGTCTCACCCATAGCACCTCCAAGCGCAAAAACTTAGAACCCCATCTCCCCGCGTAGTTTTTCTGCGAAGCGCCGTACCCGCACCTCGCGCGAGGTGCGGGCGTAACTGTAGCCCACGATCAAAGACCGTTCGGCCTCGGCTTGGTTGCCGAGCCCTTTTTGCGCCTGCGACAAACGCAGCTCGGCTAGCGCCAGCATGCCGTCGCGCTCTTTGCCGGGCCGGACCGCCTGCAAAAGGCCTGCCGCTTCACGCAGTTTTGAAATGGCATCCTGTGGAGAAAGCTCGCGAACGTCTTTCAAGATTAGCGCGGCTTGGTCAAGAAGCTGTTGCACCCAAATAGTCTACGATAGTCGGATGAACAAGAGAACTCAGAGAGGAGTGCCATGACAGGCCTAGAAACAACTAGCCCTTGTGGGCTGAGCGAGGCCTTCCAAAGGCTCGATCTCCGCGTGGGCCGCATCACGCGGGCTGAACCCCACCCGGCTGCCCGCAAGCCTTCCTACAAGCTTTGGGTTGACCTCGGCGAACTCGGAACCAAGACCTCGAGCGCACAGCTCACCGACCTCTACCAAACCCAAGACTTGGTGGGCCGCCAGGTGATTGCCGTGACCAATCTGGGCGCAAGGAACATCGCCGGCTTCACCTCCGAGGTTCTGGTCCTGGGCCTGCCGGATCCAGAGGGCCGTGTGGTGCTCCTGGCCCCGGAACGAGAGGTGCCGCTAGGTGGCAAGGTTTTTTGAGGCTGGCTGCTCGTTTTAGATAGCTCGCCAGAATACTTTGCTGGTGGCCGTACTTAACACTGCGGGCGCCAGGCTGGTAAGATATTCGGGCTTGTTAAGATATTGGCGATAGAACACGGGGAGGACGTATTGGGTGCGCTCAGCGTGATCCTAGAAGTAGCGTCATTCATGGCCCTTGGTTTCATCTGGTATGGGCCACTCTTGGGCAGGGCTTGGTGGGGGCCGTGGGTAAAAAACCCGAGGAACTGGGGAATCCCACTGTCGCCATCGCCACCTCGGCGGTCATGGGGGCATTGTGATGGCCGTGGTCTCAGATCTCTGAATACGCTCACCGGCTCCAGCGGCCCACCCGGCGGGCTGATGGTGGGATTTTTGACCTGGCTTGGTTTGGCCTTCCCCATTCAGATGTTCAACAACGCTTTCGAGAACCGGCCCGTGGCCCTTACGTTCATCAACACCGGCTATCATCTGGCCAGCCTGCTGGCGATAGGCCTGATACTTGGCGCTTTTCTATAAGCGTTCAAAAAGACGGCCCGGCTTATACCCCATTCAAACGGGGTATAATTTTTCCGTTCTTTGAGGAGAAAAATGACGGCTCCGCTTCTGATTGCAAAAGGTGAGACCGAAGTTCATCTTTTGCCCAAGATGGCAAACCGCCACGGCATGATTGCCGGGGCTACCGGCACCGGTAAAACCGTCACGCTAAGGGTCATCGCCGAGCAGCTTTCCAAGATTGGCGTGCCGGTCTTTATGGCAGACGTCAAGGGGGACCTTGGCGGCATCTGCAAGCCCGGGGGTAACAATCCAAAAGTAATCGAGCGGGTGGAGACACTCGGCATCAAGGATTTCGCACCCGAAGCTTTCCCGGTGGTTTTCTGGGACCTGTTTGGCGAGCAGGGCCACCCGGTGCGCACCACCATCTCCGAAATGGGGCCGCTGCTCCTTTCACGCATCTTGGACCTGAACGATACCCAAGAAGGCGTGCTCAACTTGGTTTTCAAAGTCGCCGACGACGGCGGGTTGTTACTTTTGGATCTCAATGACCTGCGTTCCATGCTCCGGTTCGTGGGCGATAACGCCGAAAAATTCAGGACCCAGTACGGCAATGTTTCCACCGCCAGCATCGGCGCCATCCAGCGGCAACTGCTGGCACTCGAACAACAAGGTGCAGGTAAGTTTTTCGGCGAACCGGCGCTGGATTTGGAAGATTTAATTCAAACGGCTGGTGGCAAAGGTGTAATCAACATCTTGGCTGCCGACAAATTGATGCGGTCACCCAAACTCTACGCCACCTTCCTGCTCTGGATGATGTCCGAGCTCTTTGAGCGCCTGCCCGAAGTGGGCGATCCAGAAAAACCGAAGCTCGCCTTCTTCTTTGACGAAGCCCACCTGCTCTTTGACGACGTGCCCAAGGCCTTGTTAGACAAAATTGAGCAGGTAGTGCGCTTGATTCGTTCCAAGGGCGTTGGCGTCTACTTCATCAGCCAGAACCCTTTGGACCTTCCGCAAACGGTGCTTGGCCAGCTCGGCAACCGCATCCAGCACGCGCTCAGAGCCTTCACGCCAGCCGAGCAAAAAGCTGTAAGAACCGCGGCCGAAACCTTCCGCCAAAACCCTAAGATCGACGCCGAAAAAGCGATTACAGAACTGGGGGTCGGTGAAGCCTTGGTCTCGATGTTGGATGAAAAGGGCATGCCGACCATCGTGGACCGTGCGCTGATTATGCCGCCACGCTCATTGCTCGAACCGCTCTCGGCCCAGGACCGCCAGCAAATAATTCAACAGTCGCTGGTCTACGGCCACTACGAGAAAACTGTGGACCGCGAGTCCGCCTTCGAGGTGTTAAAAGTCCGCACCGAACAAGCCCAGGCGCAAGCAGCGCAGCTGGCCCAGCAAAAACAGCAGGCCAAGCAGGCGGCCCAGCCCAGCCCGGTAGCCGAGCTTGTCGAGAGCGTCGCTAAAAGCGCTTTGCGCGCCGCCGGTACCCAGATGGGAAGACAGATTATGCGCGGGGTGCTGGGTGGGCTTTTGGGTGGCGGCGGGAGCAGGCGAACCCGCTACTGAATGTCATCTAATCAGCCCGAGAAAGCGCTCTAGTAGCCGTTCTCCACCACGTTCAAGAGCGGCTTTCCAGAAACATAGCCCTCGAGTTGTTGCCGCACCAACGCAAAAGCCCGCCGGGCAAAGCCCGGGCTCGATCCGCCGATGTGCGGAGTAATTAGTACGCCTGGCGCATTCCAAAGCGGGTGGCCTTTGGGCAGGGGCTCGGGGTCTGCAACATCCAGCGCGGCACGGATACGCTGTGATTGCAAGACCTCGACCAGCGCTTCGGTATCCACCAGCTTGCCCCGGCCTCCGTTGATGAATAGTGCGCCCAGTTTCAACAAAGAAAAGAGTTCTCGGCCGAAGATCCCGGTGGTTTCTTCAGTAAGCGGCAAAAGCAGTATCACCGCGTCCGCCAGCGGCAGTAGCGCGGAAAGCGATGAAATAGCATAGACCCCGGGACGCTCGCGTCTTGCCACACGGATAAATTGGGCGCCAAAAGGTTCAAGTCGTTTTTCGATTGCCTGGGCGATAGAGCCATATCCCAAGAAAAGAACGGTCTTGCCCTCGAGGTCGTCGGCATCCAGCCAGGTCCAAGACTGCTTGGTTTGGTTATCGCGGACCTCGGGAAGGTTTTTGAGCAGCGCCAGCAGCATGCTCACCATCAGTTCGGCCATGGGTACATCATGGACGCCGGTGGCATTGCACAGCGTCACGCCTCTTGGCACAAAAGGCAAGATGGTATCGACGCCCGCGGTCAGGGTTTGAATTACCTTGAGGTTCGGAAGCTTTTCGATAAGGGCAGAGGTGCGCCCGAAAGGAAAAGAAGCAACTAGAAATTCGGCCTCCAGGCCTGCCCTTGGAACTTCGCCCTGTTTGGGGTAGACCACCACCTCAATGCCCTTGGGCAGCGACTTAAGATCCTGCTCTTTAAAAAACTCCGGTAACAACACCTTCACCTTGTGTATCCCTCCCATTCTTCCTTGGTAACGCACATCTGCACGTCGGGGCCGCCTTGCGGCGACATCCGCGGGCCAAAGTTCATCCGGGGAGCCGGGGGCGAGCACACCTCGCGGAAGCCGGCCTTCTGAAAAGCCCGCTGCGCCCTCATGTTATGCCGGTAAGTTCTCAGTTTTACCCTCTCCAAATCCATCTGCGAAAAGGCGTGCAGTAGCACCGCACGCAGCGCCTCGGTACCATAACCCTGTCCCCAGCGGTCCTTGGCGCCAATCAAGATACCCAGCGTAGCCTCTTTCTTGCCAAGCTCGTAAAGCTCCACGCTCCCCAGCCATTCGCCCTGCTCATCCAAGATGCCAAACCCCAGGCGGTCACCGCGGTTCACCTCACCCATCACCACACGCTTAAAAAGCCAAAGCGGCATGCGCAAGGGCCGGCTCCCGTTCCACTCGGCAATTTCCGGGTCTCGGAAACAGCGGTAAAAGCGCCGCCATTCTTCTTCCGAAAGGCCCTCACCAAAAGGCTTCAGCGTCACCCGGCCCCAGTGCGGCCTGTCCATAAGCACTAGCTTAACCTTGGAGCCAGCACGTCCATGGCCGAAACAGACCAAGTGTTTCCAGCCTAAGTTTGTCGAAAGGCGCGAAAAGCCGCGCTGTGTTCCTTGCTCCCTCTGGCCGGGTGAGTTTGACTCTTCGGTCAAACTCACTATGGAGATACTTAGTGGTGTTCGGCATAAAGGTTTAGGGTTCGATGTTTGACCTTCGGCACTGGCTGCTGGCGTTCAACGTTGAGTGTTCAGCGTGTAACGTTACGGATACAACCCCCTAAGCGCTCTGGCCTCTAGCACACGTGTGGCCGCGACTATATAAGTAGCCGTCCTGAGCGAAACTTTCTTCTCTTGGTGAACCTGCCAGATGGCCTCGAAGGCGTTCTTCATAATGCGTTCCAACCGCTGGTTGATCTCGGCCTCGCTCCAGAAGAACGAGTTGAAGTCCTGTACCCACTCGAAATAGGAGACCGTCACGCCGCCCGCGTTCGCCAGCACGTCCGGCACCACAACCGTGCCGCGCTCCAGCAAAATGTCGTCGGCCGCCGGCGTGGTGGGACCGTTGGCGCCCTCAGCGATGATTCTGGCTTCAATCTTCCAAGCGTTGTCCTTGGTAATCTGGCCCTCCAGCGCGGCGGGAACCAAAAAATCGCAGGGTACGGTGAGTACGTCGGGTGCGGGGATAGCCGCGGCTTTTGGATAGCCTCGGACCCCGCCGGTAGCGGCGACGTGTGCCAAGAGGTCATAGGGGTCTATGCCCGCTTCATTGAGAACCGCACCGGTGACATCCGAGATAGCCACGACACGCGCTTTGTGATCGTGAAAAATACGTGCCGCCGCGCTGCCCACGTTGCCAAAGCCCTGGACCACCACGCGAGCACCTTCGACCGGCAGTTTGATTTTTTCAGCCGCAGCCGCAGCCGCCACAAAAACGCCGCGCCCGGTGGCGTCGCGCCGGCCTAACGAGCCACCAACCGCTACCGGCTTACCGGTAACCACGCCAGAAGCCGTACGGCCAATGTTCATGGAGTAGGTATCCATCATCCAGGCCATCTCGCGCTCGCCAGTGCCCACGTCCGGCGCTGGAATATCTTTGTCCGGGCCGATTAAAAATCCGATCTCCGAGGTGTAGCGCCTGGTAAGGCGCTCGAGCTCGCCGGGCGAGAGCTTGCGAGGGTCTACCCGGACACCGCCCTTGCCCCCCCCGTAGGGAAGACCCACAGCAGCATTCTTGATGGTCATCCAGGCGGAAAGCGCCATCACCTCGGACATGGTGACATCTTGGTGGTAGCGCACACCGCCTTTAGCCGGGCCGCGCGCGGTGTTGTGGTGGACGCGGTAGCCCTCAAAATGGGCCACGCTGCCATCGTCCAGGTGGATGGGAATATCTACCACCAGGATGCGTTTGGGCCGTTTAAGGTGTTCCACCAGAACCGCATATTTCCCCAGGTATGGGGTCACGCGGTCTACCTGCTCCAGGTAAATTTCCCAAGGGCCAACGTGGGTGCCGGAAAGGAAGGAAAGGGGCTCGCTCTTCATACAAGATCACCTGAATCTGCAAGTTGCTTGCGCCTTACGGGTATACACCTCGGAGCCTCGCGGCCAGGTTGACACGCTCCAGGGCCAGTGCGTAGGCCCCCATACGCAGGCTGGTGTTCAGGCCCTGGCTCTTGGCCAGCGTGGCCTCGAGGGCCCGCGTCACCGAGTCTTTCAAGCGGGCCTGGACCTCGCTTTCCTCAAAGAAGAACATGGCCAGGTCCTGGACCCACTCAAGGTAACTCACCACCAGTCCCCCGCCGTTCGCCACGATATCCGGGACCACCACAACGCCACGCGACAACAGGGCATCTTCCGCCTCCGGCGCGGTGGCGCCATTGGCACCTTCCAACACCATCTTGGCTCTGACCGAGGAAACGTTTTCCTTGGTGAGCACGTTCTCCAAAGCCGCCGGGACCAGATAATCCACATCCAGGGAAAGTAGCTCCGCGTTGGTAATTTCGGTAGCCCAGGGAAAGCCCAAAAAGTGGCCTTCACGGCCGTGGTAGGCCTCGAGGGCTTTCATGTCCAGCCCCTCACGGTGGTAAACCCCTCCCCGGCTGGTGGAGACTGCGATCACCTTGAGCCCCTCGGCGCTGGCGGCCTGGGCAACTGCCTTGCCTACTTGGCCAAAACCCTGCACAGCGACGCGCGCACCCTTGATGGGCATTCCGTGTTTCCTGGCCATCTCCTGCAACACATAGACCAGCCCGCGGCCAGCCGAGTCCACCCGTGAAGCGCTGCCCCCAAGTGAAGGCGGTTTGCCGGTAACCACGCCGGGAACCGTCTGGCCTTTGTTCATGGAAAAGGTATCCATGATCCAGGCCATCACCCTGGCGTCGGTGCCAAGATCCGGCCCCAGGATGTCCTCGTCGGGGCCGATCAGGCTAACCAGCTCGGCAGTGTACCTTCTGGAAAGGCGTTCTATTTCCCTTCTCGAAACGCTTTTGGGATCCACCACCACGCCCCCGGCCGCGCCTCCATAGGGCAGGCCGTAGACCGCCGACTTGAGGGTCATGAGTGCGGCCAGGCCCAGGGTCCCGCCTAAACTCACACTGGGATGAAAGCGCACGCCTCCCTTGCTCGGCCCCAAAGAAATATCGTGGATCACGCGGTAACCCATAAAAAAACGTACCGTGCCGTCGTCCATGGTGACCGGCACCGGTACCCCGACCACGCGTTTGGGATGGCTAAGGTACTCCACTGTGGCGGGATGCAGGTTGGTCACGCGCAAGGTGCGCTCCAGATGCTCCAGGAACTGCTCCCAGAGCAAGGCTTCTCCCTGCGGATGGTAGGCGTTTTTGAGCATGGCTTCCTTGGTGGAAACTGCGCAGGCCACTGTAGACCAAATAGCGCGCCCGCCAGCGAGTATACACGCTGCCCCTGGCCAGCTGAAGTTACCTTTGGCTATCCTGCGGCTTGGCTAGTGAATCCGCTCGGTTTCCGCCAGAGCCAGGGCCTCGAGGGCGGCCTTGTACGGCGTTTGCGGAAAAGGGGCTAGCGCAGCCACCGCCGACTCAGCAGCCTGCTGAATAGATTTGACGATCTGGCCCGCCACGCCGGAATCCCGCGCCAAGGTTCGCATTTGTTCGATATCGCCTTCTTGCGCCGCCCGTCTGGCCAGTACCGGTTCCACCGCTTCGCGATGCCTTTGCAAAAGCCTGAGGGTAATGAGTGTGACCTTGCCCTCCCGCAGGTCGCCGCCTACGGGTTTTCCCAGGCGTTCTTGGGTACCCATCAGGTCCAGGTAGTCGTCCCGCATCTGGAAGGCCTGGCCGTAGCAAAGACCAAACCGGGCGAGCGCCCGCCTGTACTCCGGCTCGGCATCCGCCAAAACCGCGGCCCCTTCGCAGCAAAGCTGAAAGAGCGCCGCCGTCTTGCCGGTGATAATGTTCTGGTAGTTTTCGTCCGAGTAGTCGGCCAGCGCGGCTACCTGGAACTGCAGCACCTCCGCCTCGGAGAGCTGGCGGGCGGCCTCGGCAAACATGGCGACCAGCTCGAGGCGGCCCATCTGGCCAAGCAGCCAGAGCAGCCGTGAAAGCAGGTAGTCCCCAGCCAGGACCGAGACCGCGTTGCCGTACTTGCGGAAAGCCGCAAGCTGCCCCCTGCGGGTCTCGGCGTCGTCCACCAGGTCGTCGTGCAGAAGCGTTGCGGAGTGTAAAAGCTCGGTGGAAAGCGCCAGCTCGGTGGCAAAGGGTACCCCGCCAAGCGCTCCAGCGGCAAGAAAAACCAACCGCGGCCGGGCACGTTTGCCCCCGGCCTCCACCAAGTCTTGTTCAATCAGTTGGACAAACTCAATCTTGGAACGTAGCACCTCACGCAGCCGGGTTTCAAATACGGCCATCTCGGCCTCGGTCAGCCCGATAAGGCTACTTGGCTGTTGGCCGATGGGAACAGGCTTGGCGCGCATGCGCGAAAAGTATACCCCAGGCTAACAACTTGCTTAGTTCTGGGGTATAGATTATCGAAAGCTACTTGGGTCTGCTTTGTGCCGTGGAAATACCTCGTGAATGGTCAAACCGGACCTAACCTCCTTTAGAATCCATTAAAAACTGTCAGTGGCGCTGGCAGACTAACTGTCGTAGCAATGCCGTTGTCACCCATCGCCACGTACGAAACAACCGTAACCGGCAGATGGGAGGTTGCCGAACCCGAATATTTAATCGTTACCGGACCACAGTTTTGTGTGGAGGAAACCGGGCAACTTGGAACAGACTGGCTAAATCCGAGAGTTCCGCCACCCGACAGATTAAGGTTACCAATCACGCCACCGCCTGAACCTGGCAACGTGAAGGCTTTCACCTCGAAGGTATAGTCGATCAATCCAGTTGTCGCATCCGGCTTGCCTACGGTACTATTTCCGGCCGATAGTTGAACGGTCGGCGTGCCGATGACAAGACTTGCACAGCCAGCCAGTAAAGCCGATAAGGCAAAAAATCCAATCAAGCGTTTCATCCCACCATCTCCTCTCTCCACCTGGGGTTGAGCACGAAGAACGAAAGCCTCGATAAGCCCGCCAAGAAGTCCACATTTTCAACGGTAACTTCCCTGGGCACCTCCAGCACCACCGGGGCAAAGTTCAGAATTCCCCTTATGCCGGATTGTACCAGGCGGTCCGCCACCGCTTGGGCCGAATGAGCGGGAACTGCAATTAAGCCCATGTCTATGCGCTTTTCCGATACTACGCCAGGCAGGGCCTCGAGACCTTCTATGGACGCATTCCTTATACGAAGGCCTTGTTTCTTGGGGTCTGAGTCAAAAAAAGCCCTCAGGTCAAAGTGCTCACTAAAGCCCGGATAGTCCGCCAGCGCCTGGCCCAGGCGCCCCATTCCCACAATACAGACCCCCCAGCGCCGGGTCAGCCCCAGGATCTGCATC
>JAMCQK010000047.1 GCA_023382135.1 Deinococcus sp. | reverse complement strand
GCCTGAAATATCTATGGGGTGGGTCCTCATGCGGGCTCCTTAAGATAAGAAATAGTGCCTTGCGGCCCTACTGCCTGTCACGCACACCAGTCTATACTGGGTGGGTGATAACGGCCAAGATTGAAACACTTGGCATGGACCCCACCAACGGCAGCGTGGTGGTGCTTCTGAAGGCTGCGAGTGGCTCGTTTCTGCCAATTATCATCGGAGCCCTCGAGGCCCAGCACATCATGGCCGGGCTTGCTGGTGAACCTCCTTCAAGGCCCCTCACCCCTGACCTTTTTATTTCGACCTTGGACCTGCTAGGCGTGCGAATTGTGCGGTTGGAGATTGTGGACCTTCGGGAAGGGACTTTTTACGCCCGTTTGGTACTGGAGCAGCGCGGCCTCGAGTACGAGGTGGACGCCAGGCCTTCCGATGGCATGGCTCTTGCCATCCGCGCCAAAGCGCCCATTTTGGTCGCTGAACAAGTGCTGGAAGACGCCGGTGTGGATGAAGCTTCAATTGAGCATCATACGGGCGAACGGCCTCAGGCGTGAACTCAACCATGCTTCACCTTTTTGTCCTGCTCATTCTAAGTTTGGGCTTTGCCTCCGGCCAACGCGTGGCGGTGATTGGCGACTGGGGGTCGGATACCCCTCTGCGCGCCAAGGTGGCGGAAGCCTTGCGCACAGCGCATGCAGCACAACCTTTTGATCTTCTGGCCACACTGGGCGACAACTTTTACCCCTCCGGAGTTCCGGTGCAAAGGTTTTTGGATGAGCTTCCCAAGGTGAAAATCTACCCGGCTTTTGGCAATCACGATATCCCGGCGCTGGCTCAGCAACTAAAACTCTTCGGCCTCGAGGCCTCCTACTACACCTTCAAACAAGGCAACGTTCAATTTTTCATGTTGAACTCGGAAGACTTTTCCAAGGCGCAGCAAGCTTGGCTGGAATCTTCACTCAAAGCTTCCGTAGCCAGCTGGAAAGTGGTCGCCCTGCACCGGCCTCTTTACTCTTCCGGCCTGCACGGTGGCAGCCGCAGTTTGCGCGTGGCTATCGAACCTTTGCTCATCCGCTACAAAGTTAATCTGGTGCTCGCGGGCCACGACCACAGTTACGAAAGGCTTGAGTCGAACGGAATTGCGCACATTGTGTCCGGCGGTGGCGGTGCCTGGACGCGCGGCTTTGGCGTTGTGAAAAAAGAAAGCCTCGTTCGGCGCCAGGGCGCGCACTTCTTGGTCCTCGAGGCCACAGAAAATCAGCTTGCCGTCAGCGCCTACGCACCAAGCGGAGAAGTCTGGGACCGCCTCGTGCTCACCAGCCGCCCATAATATGCACGTGCACATGAAACACTTCCTGCCCGCCCTTTTCGCCCACGTTCACAACAATGCGGTAACCATCCAGGCCCAACTGGCGGGCTACCCGGTTCACCGCAGCAAACAAAGATCCAAGTTTTCTTTCACCGCTTTCGTCGCCGGGATAGTCGGAAAATTTTGCCGCGTGTTCTTTTGGAACCACCAGAACGTGAACGGGGGCTTTGGGGTGAATGTCATGAAAGGCAATAACGTTCGCGTCCGCATAGACCTGTTCAGAAGGTAGCTCTCCCCGGATAATCCGGCAAAACACGCAGTTTTCCATGCACCTGATAATAGCAACCTGCCCCTGAGATAAATTGGAGCAGTGAAACCTCGTGAATTTATTGCAGAAGCCGAGCGTCTGCTGATAACCCGCGCCGACCCGGAAAAAGCCGCAGGCATGGCGGCCTATATGCAGCAACGGTTCGAGTATCTGGGTGTTCAAACGCCCATACGTGTCGAGATAATCAAACCGCTTTTGAAATCGGTGAAAGCGGTGGCGGATGAAGCCTGGCTTTCCAGTACGGCGCTCCTCCTTTGGAAGAAGCCGAAGCGAGAATATCAATATGTTGCTTTAGATCTCATAGAAACGTACAAAAAGCAACTTACCGCAGAGGGCGCCCGGTTTTTGGAAGGCTTGGCGGCCACGAAAAGCTGGTGGGACACAGTCGATTACCTGGCTTCAAAACAGTTTGGCCCGCTGGTTCTGCGTTTTCCAACTCTGGCTCGCCAAATGGACTCCTACAGCAAGCACCCCAACTTCTGGCTCCGGCGCATGGCTATTTTGCACCAACTGAACTCAAAGGAGAAAACCGACGCCTCGAGGCTTTTCCGTTACTGCACGCTGAACGCGGGTTCCGAAGAATTTTTCATCCGCAAGGCCATCGGCTGGGCGCTCTGCCAGTATGCGCGCACGGACGCTAAAGCGGTAATCGGTTTTGTCCAGGCCAACCGGAGCAGGCTCTCAAGTCTGAGCGTCCGCGAGGCCCTCAAGCATTTCCCCGATAAACTTTAGACCGCAGAAGCCAGCATCTTGCCCGGGGCTTCCTTGACACCCGCAACCTCTCCCCGCAAGGTGTATTCGTTGATATCGCGCACACACACCCAGACGGTCTCGCCTTGGCGGCATGCGCCCTCTGCCTCGACTTGGTAGTAGTCGGGTGTGTAACCCACCGCCTTCCCATGGCGAAAACTTTCAACCAGCACCTCCACCCGCGAACCCATCTTGGGCCGTATCCGCTCTTCGGCCAGTCGGTGCGCCAGCGCTATGAGTTCTCGCGTTCTTCGCCTGCGGATTTCAATTGGCACCTGCGGCATGGAGGCGGCGCGCGTTTTCGGGCGCGGCGCGTAGGTAAACGCATGAACCCGCACAGGCTTTAACTCGTGCAAAAACTCCAATGTTTCCTGGTGCTCTTCCTCTGTTTCCGTCGGAAGGCCTGCGATGACATCGGTGGTGAGCGCAAAGTTGGGAACCAGCTCGTAAGCTCTACGCACCAAAGTGCGATAGTAGCCTTTGTCATATCGCCGGCCCATCAGCGAAAGCAGCCGTCCAGAACCGGTTTGCAGCGAAAGGTGCAGGTGGGGGCGTACCTGCGGCGCATAGCGTCCGACGACTTGCAACAATTCGTCGGTAGTGTCTTCCGGCTCGATAGAAGAAAGGCGAACCTTCGCCCCGCGTTCCGCTAGTTCAGCCACCAGTCCGGCGATTCCATTGGGATGGCCTTGTTAGGAGCCT
>JAMCQK010000096.1 GCA_023382135.1 Deinococcus sp. | reverse complement strand
CCGAGAACGGTGGAGTCTTTGACCACCGCGCCCTCCTCCACCACCACGCGCCCGGTAATCTGGCTGTTCTCGGCTTGTCCCAGCACCACGGGCGAGGGGCTCTGCTCCACCAGCAAGGCGAGCGCTCTGTTGTAGTCGAGCTCTCCGATATCTCTTTCCGCCCCGCCCGCGGCACCGTAAATCCAGATGTTTTGTTTTTTTAAGTCTTCCATGTAGCGCGGCAGGTTCTTTACCCGAACCAGGGGAATCTTGCGCAGTGCGCCCGCCGAGGCCTTGAGTACCAAGGGAGAAAGAGGCGCGCTTCTTCGTTCCTCCGTGATCACGCCGTGCGCCCCTAGTGCCAGCGCGCTGCGGATAATGGCGCCATAGTTACGCGGGTCGGATATCCCGTCCAAGAGCACTAGCAAAGGGGCTTCAGCGCGCGACTTGGCCAACCGAAAAGGCGCCTCTGGCTCCGCGTAAGCAAACTCCTCCACCTCCGCCGCAATGCCCTGGTGGTGGGTGGTGCAAAGCAGCTGGTCCAGTTCAATCCGTGGCACCAGCTGATACTCGGCATCAAGCTTTTTCAGCTCGGCGATGAGCCAGCTCTCCACGCCTCTGGCCACCAGCAACCGCGTGGCCCCGCCTTCCTTAAGGGCCTCGAGCACCGGGTTCCTGCCGTAGATCCACACGCCTAGCAGTCTACGCTTTTATGGGTACGGGTTATTTGTACCCGCGGGGAAGGGCTATACTTGGAGTAATTAGAGAGGAGGCTTTATGTATAAGAAACTGCTCATGCCAACCGACGGCAGCGAATGCAGCTTTTCCGCAATAAAGGAGGGCCTCGAGGTCGCCAAGGCGCTGGGTGCCGAAGTCAACTTCCTTTACGTGGTGGAAAACCCCTCAAGCTACATCTGGATGAGCCCGGAAAGCATTCCCTACGGCATGGATCTACTGGCCGACCTGCAAAAGGCTGGCAAGGAGGCTCTGGACAGGGCATCCAAGATGGCTGCCGAGGCGGGGGTCAAGGCGAACACGCTGCTCAAAGAAGGGCAGCCTATTCCCGCCATTCTTGAAGAGGCCAAGAACCACGACGCCCTGGTAATGGGAACCCACGGGCGCGCCGGGCTGGACAAACTCTTGCTTGGTTCGGTGACCGAAGGCGTGCTTCACCGGACCAATAAACCGGTGCTGGTGGTAAGAAGCAAATAGGTTCTAACAGCGGGCGTGCAGGTTATCGGGCCCAGGTTTCGCTCGCTACTTTTCGCGCTAAGCGTTTAAGTATCTCCAGTCTAAGCTTGTCGAAAGGCTTGAAAAGCCGCGCTGTCTTCCTTGCCCCCTCTGGCCCTAGTGAGTTTGACCGAAGGGTCCGGCTCACCATGGAGATACTTAGCTTTAGGCTTTTGATTTTTCGGTTGCCAACCACCGACAAGCTGCTTTTTGTGTGAAGCATTGGACGTTCAACGCTAAGAGGGGGCTTCCAGCGCCCGGGTTTAGGCTTTAGCGTTCGATGTTCTGCACCCGGTAAGCTTGTCCCATGCGCTTGATCACAGTATTTGGTTCATCCCGTTTAGAGCAAAAAGACCCCCGTTACCATGAAGCCCGCGCCTGGGGCAGGAGCATCGCCGGGGCGGGTTTTGCTGTGGCTACCGGCGGGTATAACGGGGCCATGGAGGCGGTGTCGCTGGGGGCCAAGGAGGCAGGCGGGCTGGTGGTGGGCGTGACCGCGCCCCAGCTCTTTTCTCGCCGCGATGGACCCAATATCCATGTGGATCTCGAGCTGCCAGCACCCTCGCTGCTCACGCGCATTGAGCGCATGATCGACCTGAGCGCCGCCTGCCTGGCGCTTCCCGGGGGGCTCGGCACCCTCACGGAGATTATGGCGGCCTGGAACCTGATGCACCTTGCCCGGATGCATGGAAACCCGCCCAAGCCCTTGGGCGTGCACGCAAGTTGGATGGCGGTGATCAGGCCCGGCCTCGAGATCGAACCCGCGCAGCTCGAGCTCATCACGCCGATTGGCTCGGAGGAAGGCCTCGAGGCCTTCCTCCGAGCCATCAGCAACGGAACCACTGGAACTCAGGCCAAGTAAAACTACCCGCGCACCACCAAATACAAGCCAATGATGGCCGGTAATACCAGCGACCAGTACAAAAGACGCGACATGGCAGCTTTCTTGTCATCGCTGAGCTGCATCCGGGCAAGATAGCGAGGCCACAACCAGTACTCGGCGAGCAGGATGAGCAGCATGACCAGACCCACAATCCGCATCGGGCTCATAGGAAGATTATAAGTAGTGGACTTCGAACGCTTTTCCGACATCGCCCATGAGTACCTCGACGGGATCCCCGCCGAGTTCAAGCGGGGCCTTCATGGCGTGCACGTCTTGGAGCGGGCCAAGCCCGACCCGGAACTGGCGGGCGTTTTCCGTCTGGGTGAGTACATGGACCCAGGCTTTCCTTCGCTGCTTGGGAGCAACCCCGGCCTAGGCCGTCACGTGGTTCTGTACTATGGCTCCTTCAAAGTTCTGGCCCAGGGAGACCCAGGTTTCGACTGGGAAGAGCAGATCTGGGAGACCCTGGTACACGAGCTCAGACACCACCTGGAATCCCTTTCCGGGCGCGACGACCTGATCCAAGAAGACACCGCCTTCCTGCAAAGACTAAGAAGAGAAAGACCCGCGCGTGGATCAAAAGATTGCTAACCCAGCTCCACGCTGGAAAGGTCGTGGAAAGGTCGCCCACCACCAGCCTGTGGGCCTTGGGTAGTCCGCTCCTGCTGGTTACGCGTACACCCACACCCAGGATGCAGCCGTGAAGCCTGAGGGGAACCTCCTCCACGGTGGCGGCGTCTTCCAGGATGCTGTACTCCACTTCCGCTCTCCGCACCGTGGCCCCCGGCCCCACCGAGGTAAAAGGCCCAATATAGGCCTCTTCTACTATGGCGCCCCTGGCAATAAAGGCCGGGCCGAGAACGGTGGAGTCTTTGACCACCGCGCCCTCCTCCACCACCACGCGCCCGGTAATCTGGCTGTTCTCGGCTTGTCCCAGCACCACGGGCGAGGGGCTCTGCTCCACCAGCAATAGCCGGTTGGCG
>JAMCQK010000201.1 GCA_023382135.1 Deinococcus sp. | reverse complement strand
GACGAGGTGTTAGTGCTGGCCACCGACGGGCTTTACAACTTGGTGCCGCCCGAGGAGTGGTTTCCGGCGGCCGACCTTCAAGCCGCAGTTGCCGAGTGGGTGAATAAGGCGCTGCTTCGGGGGGGCAACGACAATATCACCGCGGTGGCTGTGAGGTTCCGGTGAGCCTGGTCTTTGCCCTATTGTTTGCGGCGTTTTCCACCGCGCTCGTGATCAGGCTTGTTCAAAACGGCTGGGTGCTGGTGCTCTTGCTTGTTCTGTTCGTAAGCGTTCTGGGTGCGCTAAAAGCCGAGACGCTTCCGCTGGCGGCGGCGCTGCTTGCTGGTCTGGGGGTGGCCTGGTCTCCCAAGGCTAAGCTAGGAGCAAAGCCTCGTAGGCGGGCGGCAAAAAAAAGACAACCAAAACCCAAGCGGCCCACCACCCCCATCAGCGGAATGCCCCCGGGTCTCGAGCGCCGCTACGAGATCCTGGAAAAGATTGGCATTGGTGGTATGGCTACCGTGTACAAGGCCAAGAGCAAGGATGGCAAGATGGTGGCCTTGAAGATACCGCAGGAAAAATACGTGGGTGATACCCGCTTTGTGCGGCGTTTCCACCGCGAGGCTGAAGTGCTGCAACACCTGAACCACCAGGCCATCGTCAAAGTTCTTGACCACGGCAACGAGGGTGATACCCACTTTATCGCCATGGAGTATCTGGATGGCGAGGGCTTCGATAGGCTGATTGAGAACCGCAAGCTTACGATTAAGGCAGTGGCACAGATTATGGTCCGGGTGGCGGAGGCCCTGCAGCATATCCATACCCAAGGCATCATTCACCGTGACATCAAGCCCGGCAACGTGATGGTGCTTAAGTCCGCGCTGAAGCAGGATGGCTCGCTAGACCCGCAGGGAGTACGGCTGATGGATTTTGGCATCGCAGCGGGCAAGGTCTTGAGCCGCCTTACGGTTACAGGGGCGCGCATCGGCACTCCGGTCTACATGAGCCCGGAGCAGGCCAAGGGCATGCGCATTGACCACAAGAGCGATATTTACAGCTACGGCGTGGTGTTCTACGAAGCCCTGTGCGGTCAGCCGCCGTTCCAGGGGAGCTACGAAGCCGTCATCCACCAGCAGATCACTCAGATGCCCACCCCGCCTAAGCAAGTTAACCCAGAGATTCCCCAGGTACTTTCCGATATGGTTCAGCGCACGCTGGAGAAAGATCCTGCCAAAAGACCCAACCTGGGCGAGGTGATCAAGATTTTGCAAGGGGACTGGGAACAAGATCCCGGCCTGCAAGCACCGGTCTATCTAGCGCTGGCGGTGGAAGCCAAGAAAGGAACCATCCGTTTAATGGAACCAGGCGGCATGTTGGCGCGCATGTTCAGCGGGGTGGGGAGCGGCCGCGGAATGTTCCCCTCCCCGCCGCTTTCCATGGCGGTGGATACCAAGGGAAACTTCTGGATTAGCCTGTTTGAATACGGCGGAGGCGCCGCCCGGCTGGTTCACCGGTTTTCTCCCGAAGGGGAGTTGGAGCTCTCGATCAGTCCCTATGGGACCAAGCCCGGCGAGGCGCTCTACCCGGTTTCGTTGTCCACCTCGCAAGACTCTCTGTATGTCCTGGATGGCGAGACCTGCCTGGTAACACATTATGACTTGGAAGGCAGCATGCTGGGCAGATTTGGCGGGGTGGGCAAAGGCCGCGGAACCTTCGATACCCCCCGCATGATTTTAGCCGGTAACCAGTTTTTGTACGTACTGGACTACGGGAACCGCCAGGTCCAGCGGCTGACCCTCGAGGGCGCATACCGTTCGCGCTACGCCTACCGCAAGAGCAAAGAAAGTGAAGAACTGCGGGTGTTATCGGGGATAGGCCTGGGACCTGATGACCAGCTTTTTATCTTCGACGCCGATAGCCAGAAAGTGCGCCGCGTGAGCCTCGAGGGCGAAGTCGAGAGCTCGTTTACTGTACCTTCCCTGGAGGGTGAAGACTCCAGCAGCCTGGTTGAATTCGCTATTGGTGAAGAGTTTATCTACGTGGGTCGCCGCGGGAGCAGCCGGATTCACCGGTTCAAACACGACGGTGAACCAGTAGCACCGCTGGACATATATGCCCCTTTACGCTCTTTAGGTCTGTGGCACAACGTTGTCCAACCCGTGCGTTCCCAGCTAAAACAAGGCGTGCCGGCCAAACCGGAAGCCCCCGATTTTTCAAATTGATAGCGAGCCAGTTTGGAGCCGAGACATACGAAACCGACCCCGGTGCGAGGACGCCTCAAACGGCCATGAGCTTAGCTGTGTTCCTCGGGCTCTTTGGCGGCCAGGGGTTGGTCGCCGGAGAAACCGCTTCCCTGCTAAGGCCCGGGATTCCTACGGCAAGCCAGTGGACTTTGCCGAGTTGTTGGAACAAGGCAGGTACATGGTGCTCTGGTTTTACCCCAAGGCCAAGTTGCCCGGCTGTACCGTCCAGGGCCAGCGCTACAGCGGCCTGTTCGACGAATTTATGAAACTTAAGGTGGAAGTATTTGGCGTGAGCCGCGACCCAGCGAGTACGCAGTGTGATTTCATTCAAAAGCCAGCGCTTAAGAGCCGAATGCTCCCGGACACCTAGGGCGCGATCGCCAAAGCCTTCAAGGCGGGCGGCATCTTTGGCTTTTACAGCCACGATACTTTTTTGATCAATCCAAAAGGAAAAATTGAAATGGTCTGGCGCGGGGTCAATCCGCTTAAAGACCCGGACACCGCGTTGGCGTACTTGAAGCAGAAGCAATATTGAGCAAGTTATCGGGCCACAAAAAAATGCCGAAACTGCTGCCGGGGTAGTGCTCTCAAACACCGCTTGAACATCGTTGCGCGGACACCCAAGATCAACCAGAGCCCGGGTGTCGCAAGCCCGGGTCTGCTCCTTTACTGGTCATACTTACTTGGCATCCTGACAAAATGCTTACAAGCACGCTGAATCCAACAATTATGCGCCACGTATCTACAACCAAGACTTCGATTTTAGATCGCGAGAACTAACTACTTCCCGCTGGATTTCTGAGGAGGGGTGAATGCGAAAAACCTGGCTGGTCTTATGGTGCACCGGCTTCTCGC
>JAMCQK010000133.1 GCA_023382135.1 Deinococcus sp. | reverse complement strand
AACACGGCATGCCTTCGAGGCTTTGTTGGAGCGGTACATTTTGGGCATCCCCCGCGCCTTCTTGTTCTTGTTGGGCGGCGTTTTAGCCTTCCTTCCCTTGTACCTCCTGTGGCTCACCTTTGGCGGGCGGAATATCTACTGGCGGTATTTAAGCCTTTCCTTTGTTTTCTTGCTGCTTCCAGCCATCCTCGAGGGGGTTTCCTTCCTTGGATCTATTCTGGCCGAGAGAGGTGGGCTACCGACCTTGAACGCACTCTCGGGCCTTTCGATTGCGCAAAGCTTGACCGCCCAACTGGTATGGGCCATTTCCATCTTTCTGGTGGTAGCCTTCGCGGCCGCCGGGCTCCGGGGCATAGCTACCCAGTTTGGTATCTTGCGTGACCGGAGGGTGGATGCCTCCCAAGAGACCGTTGAAAAAACTTCCCAGGGGGCCGCAGCAGCGCAGGCGAGCTCCGTCCGGGCTACCTCACAGCGCCTGCCCGACACCGAAGCCGACTGGGACGAAGAGTTTTGAAGCTTGGCTCGGCCTATCGAATTTCAACCAGGGTTTCCCAGAGGGGTAAACTAGGGAAGCGCACCCCGCTATTTAGTGCCTAGGGGGCGAACTCCGGAGGCTCTACGTTGTCACTTTACGAGAACCTACAGCGAGGCCTGTTGCCCTACTTGGGGGACCGCACTTCCGTAGTTTTGGAGGAGGGCCTTAAGCGTCTTGGGGTCAAGCCCGAACAACTTGATATCCAGCAGGCGGAAAACTTGCTGAAGCGGCTGGTCTACCGCGAGTTACAAACTAGCCGCAGCCCCGCCCAGGCACGCATGTTGGTGGAAGATCTGCTTTCCCAGCTACGTGGCAGTGGCAGACGCGGCCCCGCCCTCGCTAAGACCCAGGGTTCCATGCGGGACGCCCTGGAATCGGGCCTCAAGCGCTTTAGCTTGTATCTGGACTGGCCAGAAGTGGCCAAGCTGCGCGCGCTGGTCAATACCATCCGCAAGGATCCCAGTAGCACCTTGGTGGAAGAGGGCAAGGACATCCTCGCTTTGCTGGAAGAAAAGCTGCAGACCGCGCTCTTGCGCCAGGCCCGCGACCTGGCCGAGCTCAAGGCCACGTTGGCGCGGGTGCAGAGCGTGGGCGGGGTTAAGGTTCGCAGGCTGGAAACCTTGGTGCGCGACATTGAAGAAGCCCATGACGCCGAAACCTTGGCGCAAGCCGAGGTTGAACGCGCCCGCACAATTGCGCTTGAGCTGCGTAAGCTGTTGGAGTCGAGTGTGATACAGGACCCGGCACGCGTCACTCAGGCGGGTCTAGAGGCTCCGGCTGGTGTGGTGGATACCCACGATGACATCAAGGCGCAGCCGGAAGAAGAACCCGATGTCTTGGCCACCGAGTTTGGCTTTGGGCAGCTGGATATCGACCTCACCCCAGACCTGGCCGCGCTCTCTGCTGAACAGCAGTCGCGTATCCGAGCCATCGACTTGGCAGAGGACCGGCGCAAACTGGAAGATCTCCGGGCGCGTTATCCGCTCTTGATCCTGAGGCCGGAACTGGCCAGGGAAGCGCGCCGCCTCGAGGACAGCCTCGAGGCCGGCAGCCCCTTAGGCGAGTCGCTCTCCACCTTTGCGGCCCAGCTAAAACAGGCCGAACAAGAAGCCCTTTCCGAGGCACGCGCGCGCTACGAGTGGCTGGCGGAGCGGCTTCGTAAAATAGGACCCGGCTTGGGCGCAAAAGCCCAGCCGCTTTCCTCCCAGCTCAGCCTGGTATGGGAAACGTTGCAAGCGGGCGCGCTCCCCACAGGCATGCAGGGGCTGGAAGAGAGCCTGGCGGCGCTGGAGTCCGAAGCCAAGGCCGCCGCTGATGCGCGGGAGCGGGCGCAGCGGCTGCGAGGCGAACTTGAAGCCCTTAAGTCCGAAGCCAGTAGCGCCTTCGAAGCCTACAGAGGCGAGCCAAAAGTAGAGGCCTTTCTTGGAGCACTCTCTTATGCGAACGCCACCGAGGAAACGTTGCAACATCTGCGCGAAGACTTGTCCAAGCTGCTCGCCCAGCTTTCCGAAGGCCGGCGTGAAGAAGGCCTTATGCGTGCTGGTCTTAAGGCGCAGCTGCAAGCTTTCCCCGCCCTTTTCACCCTGGGAGCCGAAGGCGAGGGCCTGGAAGCCAGGCGCCTGCAGCTTTTGAACCAAGCGGAGAACCCCGGGTCTGAGGCTAACCTCGAGGACCTGGCAAACCAGATAAACGCCTTGGCTGCCGACTTTGCCAAGCTGGTCAAGAAGCGCCTGAAGGAGCTTGCCTTGCGTGGCGCCGCCTGGAATATTGTTCCCCAGGGTTTGTACCAGGCGGAGACGGCCTTTGCCGAGGGCCGCATCCCCGACCCCGTCCCCCTGGAGCGGGTACTGGAAGAGGCTATTGCTGGCCGCCAGCGCGAGATGGCTGAACAGCTGAACCGGATTGAGGCGGCCGCACTTTCCTACCGCGGAATTGGGGGAGAAGTTCTGCTGGAGCGCATCGCTAAGGACCGCGCCGCCCTTAAATCCGGCACGCCTGTGAAGATTGCGAGCCTCGAGGCCGAACTGGCCGCGCTCAAACAAGCCTTGGAGACCTTGCGCTCAGAGGTCTCGCGGCAAATTTCCGATCTGCTGAACTCTTACGAGCGCCACAAGAGCGTGGGCGGAGAGACCGTTGCCCGGCTCAAACCCACAGTCTCCTATCTACAGGCCGCATCGGACAAGCTGGCCGCCTTGGGAGCCGAAGGCCTGCAAGAGGTCCAAAGAACCCTGAGGGGGGCCGCTGAACTTTCGCGCCAGCTCGAGGTGGAGTACCAGGCTGCGCGGTCCATCATGGAAGAACTCAAAGTGGCCGACATCGAGTCCCTTCTCGGGGTGTTTGAGGTAGCACCCGAACCTTCCGAGACCGAAACCGCGCGGATCCAACAAGTACCAGCAAAAGCAGAAGCCCCGAAGAAGGCGGCTCCCAAAGCGGAAGCGGCTCCAGACCTTGCTTCGCCAAAAGAGGCTTTGGCCCGGTTGAGAATGCGCGGTGTAGAGGCCATCGCGCTGGTCAAGGACCAGAGCATCTTGGAAGGAAGCCTGCCATTTTCGCCCCGCTACCGCAAGCTTGGTG
>JAMCQK010000038.1:2713-3134 GCA_023382135.1 Deinococcus sp. | reverse complement strand
CTCTGTCTTCAGGGAAGAAAAAAATGACGGTACCTGAGGAGGAAGCCCCGGCTAACTACGTGCCAGCAGCCGCGGTAAAACGTAGGGGGCGAGCGTTGTCCGGAATTACTGGGCGTAAAGGGCGTGTAGGCGGCCCGTGAAGTCAGGAGTGAAAACTCGGGGCTCAACCCCGAGATTGCTTTTGAAACCAGCGGGCTTGAGTGCAGGAGAGGAAAGTGGAATTCCCAGTGTAGCGGTGAAATGCGTAGATATTGGGAGGAACACCAGTGGCGAAAGCGGCTTTCTGGCCTGTAACTGACGCTGAGGCGCGAAAGCGTGGGGAGCAAACAGGATTAGATACCCTGGTAGTCCACGCCGTAAACGATGGGTGCTAAGTGTTGGGGGTATCGACCCCCTCAGTGCTGTAGTTAACGCAATAAGC
>JAMCQK010000038.1:716-2703 GCA_023382135.1 Deinococcus sp. | reverse complement strand
GAATTGACGGGGGCCCGCACAAGCGGTGGAGCATGTGGTTTAATTCGACGCAACGCGAAGAACCTTACCAGGGATTGACATCCCCTGACCGGACATGAAAGTGTCCTTTACCCTTCGGGGTACAGGGAGACAGGTGGTGCATGGTTGTCGTCAGCTCGTGTCGTGAGATGTTGGGTTAAGTCCCGCAACGAGCGCAACCCCTACGTTTAGTTGCTAACAGGTAAGCTGAGCACTCTAAATGGACTGCCGTTGACAAAACGGAGGAAGGTGGGGATGACGTCAAATCATCATGCCCCTTATACCCTGGGCTACACACGTGCTACAATGGTCCGTACAGAGGGCAGCGACACGGCGACGTGAAGCGAATCCCTTAAAGCGGATCTCAGTTCGGATTGCAGGCTGCAACTCGCCTGCATGAAGTCGGAATCGCTAGTAATCGCAGGTCAGCATACTGCGGTGAATACGTTCCCGGGCCTTGTACACACCGCCCGTCAGGCTCACCGTGGCTTTTCGCAGCTCACCACGAAAGCTGACAACACCCGAAGCCGGTGACTTAACTGGCAACAGAGAGAGCCGTCGAAGGTGGGGTTGGTGATTGGGGTGAAGTCGTAACAAGGTAGCCGTATCGGAAGGTGCGGCTGGATCACCTCCTTTCTAGGGAGTTTGGAGGTTGGAGGCCGGAGGTTGGAAGTTGGAAAAGCAGCCCCAAGGGTGTGCATAATTACAACATACAATCAGGTTGCAATTCTCCGATATACTTCTAGGTCGATTCCATCATTACAAAAACTGTTTAGTTTTGAAGGACCTCAAAATGGAGGTTGGAAGTAGCCAGAGGTCAGAAAAAGCCAGGGCAAAGCTTCAACCGCCACAATAGGGTTCCTTACAGGAAGTTGGAAAATGGAAATAGGAAAGGACGGAGAATGCAGGCCGGCGAAAGCCCGAAAAGCAATGCATGCATCCAACCTCTAACCTCCGGCCTCCAACCTCCAAAATCGCACCTTGAAAACTTCACAGTGGAAAGAGAACAAAAAGCGCAAGCGACTTGAGAAAGATTCGTATTGCACGAAGAAAGACTCAAGCAGCCTTAGGAATAAAGGGTTTTAACAAAGCGAGCGAGGCTGTAAAGCCAAAGCGAAGCTTTTTACGACCCCAATAGGGTTTCAAAAAGCGAGTATAGCGCGAAAGCACTGACGGGACGAAGCGGAGCATAATGGAATTATGTGAGCATTCGGCACGGCAGGGCTGACAAAGCTAGACGAAGCTTTTTGGAAGCCGTACAGGTCAAGTTAGGAAGGGCATGTGGTGGATGCCTAGGCGCTTTGGGCCGAAGAAGGACGTGGTAAGCTGCGAAAAGCCACGGTGAGCCGCACACAGGCATAGACCCGTGGATATCCGAATGGGGCAACCCGGTACCTGGAAGAGGTATCATCACATACTGAACACATAGGTATGTGAAGGGCACCCGGGGAACTGAAACATCTTAGTACCCGGAGGAAGAGAAATCAAACGAGATCCCCCCAGTAGCGGCGAGCGAACAGGGGAGAGCCTAAACCGGTTGGCTTCGGCTGACCGGGGTTGCGGGACTCTCATTTAGAAACAAGCTTTTAGACGAGCGCGGCTGGAAAGCCGGGGCACAGAGGGTAACACCCCCGTAGTTGAAAAGAGCGAGTTTTAAGAGAGCATCCCAAGTACCGCGGGGCACGTGGAATCCCGTGGGAATCAGGGAGGACCACCTTCCAAGGCTAAATACCCAAAGCGACCGATAGAGAACAAGTACCGTGAGGGAAAGGTGAAAAGCACCCCGGGAGGGGAGTGAAACAGCACCTGAAACCACATGCTTACAAACAGTCAGAGGACGTTAAAAGTCTGATGGCGTACTTTTTGTAGAACGGACCGGCGAGTTACATCAGTCGGGCGAGGTTAAGGCTTAAAGAGCCGGAGCCGCAGCGAAAGCAAGTCTTAACAGGGCGATAGTCCGACCGAGTAG
>JAMCQK010000204.1 GCA_023382135.1 Deinococcus sp. | reverse complement strand
TTCGAAGAGGTCCTGAAAACTGCCGTCAAACTGCGAAAAGAGCGAAGGGGTGTAAAGGAAAAAGAAGTGTTCCCGTGCCGGTCCAACGCCCCAGTGGTCAAAACCCAGGCCCAGGCCGCGATTTTGGTAGTAGCGCAAAAGCGTGAATCCCACGCCGAAATCGCTAACGTAAGGAAGGTCAAGTTTCACGGTGGTCCCATCCTGGCCGCCAGTGGAAAACTCCACCTTAGGAGAGCGCTCCGAAAGAAAGAGCAGCATGGCGGGCAGGTACATTACCGGCTGCTCCGAAACCAGAACCGTTACCTCGCGGGCGATAATGCGGTCGCCCGGGTAAAGCAAGACCTCTTTGGCCCGGAAAGCGTAGTCCGGGGTCTTTTGGCCGCAGCGCAGACAAGGGGTCAGGTAGCCCTGCTGTAGCAGAATCTGGCCGGCGGCCCGCTGGCAGACAGGGCCGGTCAGGGTAATGTCCCCCGTCTGGATGCGGACCTCGATAGCTTCAAAGCTGTCGTCTTCGGTGGAAAGATCCAGCTCCTCGGTCTCGACGACGCGGCCCTCTTTGTCGGCCAGCACCACCTGGCCCATTAGCTTGATGCGCTTCTGGGTGCGGTTGTAGATCACCCGCAGGGCCTCAATTTTCTCCCCGTCGCGCTCCATCTTTACCGGGTTTCCGGTGAGCACAACCAGTTCTTCGCCGTTCTCGGTCCTGAGCTCCAACCGGTCGGCCTG
The DNA here is from genome assembly GCA_023382135.1 of Deinococcus sp. Lineage (GTDB taxonomy): Bacteria > Deinococcota > Deinococci > Deinococcales > Thermaceae > JAMCQK01. Next base: position 2,392 of record JAMCQK010000204.1, on the reverse strand, counting down.
AATCACTTTCAAGGTGGCCGCCTGCGCCACGGAGAGGGCCATCAGCAGGAGCACCGGGATAAGCCGGCGGGTGCTTGCCACCAGGCGCGCGGACTTCCAGTCCAACCGATAAAAGTAATCCGTGCTTCCTTTCACCCTCGCCCCGTTCTGAGTAGAACAATCCCCGCCAATCCAAAAAGAAAATTGGGACCCCAGGCCGCCAAGAATGGCGCGAGCACACCCTGTTCACCCATTATCTTGCATACGCTCCAGGTGGCGTAGTACACAAACGTCAGCACGGCCACCCCCACCATGCCCAGGCTACGGCTGGTAGCCAACAGAAAAAAGGCCAAGCCCACCGCGAACAGGGCGAAGGCAAAGACCGCGGCGGGTTCGGCCCACCTGCGTTCTAACTGGGTGGCCTCGGCGTGGTAGGGGATGCCATTACTCCTGAATTCGCGGATTCGCTTAGAGAGCTCGGCCATACTCAAAGCGCCCATGCTTCCTGTGGGCTCGTAGCCAAGCTCCACCAGCGGTACTGTAGCCCGCTCGAAACGCGCAACGGTGCGCGGGCGGGAGTTGCCCAAGGTTATCCTCACGCCGCTTTGGAGCACCAGCGCGCCCCCTTCGAAGCGCCCGCGTTCGGCTATCAAGAGTTCCTGGGGGTTCAGAATACGAACCTGGGAAATTTCGCTCTCGCTGACCTGTCCCACGTAAAGCATGCGGCCAAAGGCGTCGGAAAAAACCATTCCCGGCTGGATCAGAGCGCGCGGTTTCTGGAACACCGCCTGCCGCAGCACGCTGTTGGCGCGCTGGATACCGTCTGGCACCAGACTTTCTCCCGCAAACAGCGCCAGCAGGAAAACTACCGCGCCCAAAAGCAACAAAGGCATCAGTACCTGGGTCTTGGAAACACCCATGGCCAATAGCGCCTTGAGCTCGGACTCCTCGCCCATGCGCGAGAGCACCATCAGCATGGCGAACAGAAACGCCAGCGGAAGTCCCCGCGCAAGCGCCTCGGGTACGCGAAAAGCCAGGAACTGCGCTACCGCCAGCGGGTCCGCCCCGCGCTGCAACAAAGGGGCCAGCACCTCGAAAAGTGCGCCCCCCAGAAGCGCCAGCACCACGGCGGCGAGCACCGCCAGCAGGTACTGGCCCACCTCGCGGAACAGATAGCGGTCGAGGGTGTTCATCGCAGCCTCAAGCTAAAGGCCAGGGCCAAGAGGGCATAAGTTAAATCTGGCAGCCAGGCGCTGACTGGGCCAAAGAGATCCGCTTGGGAAAAACGGGCGGCCAGTGTCCAGATGGCGTAGTAGCCGAAGAGCATGGCCACCACCGCGACAAAGGCCCAGGCAGACTCCCGCAGCGAAAGGCCTATCACTACCGCCAGCCAAGCCAGCACCAGGGCGCCGAGTGCGTCGGCGTATCTTCTGGCCAGCGGGAAGCGGGCCTCGAGGTCTACCCTTGCCACCCGCGTGAGTTCCGGCAGGCTCATGGAGTCGAAAGACCTCGAGGCCTGCGGCACATAGCCGCTGGGAAACGGTACTGGTGACTCCCCGACTTTCACTACACTGCCGTCTGTCTCGACCCGGTAGGCTTCTTGGAGCCTCCAGGCCCCCTCCACCCATTCACCCCTGGGCGCTACCCAGGTGGTGCCGTCTTGTTCCACTATCCGGACATTCTCCAGTCGCGTAAGCTTCTGGTCGGGATAAATGCGCTGGGCGTAGAACACCGGATGCCCCGGTGGTGCGTACAGCTTGTCCATCAGCACCCCAGCCGGGGATCCCACCCCGTAGATGCGGTTAAACAATGCGTCAAATTTTACCTGGGCGGCGGGCTTAAGCCAGCCCCAGACAAAAAAACTCAGAAGCGCAACCACCAAGCCAAGACCCAGAACCGGCCACACCAGCGCAAACGGGTGAACCCCGCTGGCAAATGCCGCTTTGAGTTCCGAAAGCCTGATCCAACGCGACAGCGCCAAAAGAATAGCGAAGACCAGCCCAAAAGAAAGCGCAATCCCCAGCGTGCGCGGCAGGTAGTAGAGCACCAGCTTGAGCACATCGGCCAGAGAGGTGTTCTGCCTGCATTCAACAAGTCGGAAACAATCAGGCCCACGAATAACAGCACGCCCACCAGGTAAAAGGACAGAGTCTCGCGCAAAAGGTATCGCTGGAGCATCGAGAGGGCAGTATAAGCGGGCCTTGGGTGAGAATTCGGGGTGCGGCAATCTATACAGGCGCTAAACCAATCTCACCCAAAGAGATACATCCCCCCGCAGTGGCTGGTTTATGGTTTGGGCTTGTGGTGGGTTGAGGCTACGCCTTCAGGTGACAGGTGATGCCGTTGTCATTCCGGGCCGCAGGCTGTTCCTCTGATGCCGTTGTCATTTCGGTGTGAACCGGTGCGCCATGTT
>JAMCQK010000198.1 GCA_023382135.1 Deinococcus sp. | reverse complement strand
CCCGCACATTTTCGGGAAAGCTCGGCGAAATTTCTCCGAATGCGAATTGGTGAATCACCGGGTTCGCCAAAAGACGCTTAGTCAGAAGCTCAATGGTTGCTCGTGAGATGTTCTGGCCCCCGACTCCAAAACGAAGCCCGCTGGAGGCGCGCTTTACGCCTGCTATACCAAGCTCCTTGGAGGCGCGAATAATTTCCTCGGCGACAGGATCGGTGACTCCCGGACGAAGGGAGATTTCAACAATAGCGCTGGTTGTTCTTTCGGCCAGAGGCGGGGTGGAGCCGGCTTTCCGCCAGGCCACCGTCTGGGTAATTGAATCCGAGAGAAGCTCGGACGCGATGCGGTTCAGGTCTTGCTCGCAGAGCCGCCCTTCGATGAAGTAAAGGTCGCTGCAGGTTATCGAGCTGATGCCTTGCAGGCCCAAGGCTTTGGCGTTTTCCAAGTAGCCTTGGGCACGCGGGCCGCCCGGCTTGCGCGGGCTGACCAAAAAACGAAACACCTCGAAACCCACCTTTGTCTTAGGTTCCATCCAAGTCCTTGGGCCTACGGTTTGATGAAAGAAAAAAGCGCTGTGTCGCCTGCCCAGGACAATCATATTGGTGCCGCACTGCGGTGTAAATCGGCGCCTTGATCTGTGACGTGTGGGACAGGTTAAATGACGCCAAGCGTCTATGTGGCAGAAGGGCAGGCCCAGAAACAACCAAGTTGCTCCATACTGAGCCTGCAAAAGGAAAAGTGTAGCAGATTCAGTATGGAGCGCTCATCCTCCCTTCAGTCGGGGTAAGTCTGCAAGACTTACCCGGCCAGATGGGGTAAGGAACACAGCGCAGCTTTTCAAGTCAAGCCTTTCGATAAATTTAACTGGAGACACCTAGTTTTCAGATAACCTGAAGGGCTTTTCCCACAGCCCCGTAGGCCTCGAGGCCTTTATCCAGCATCTCTTTAGTGTGCGCGGCTGTGACAATGTTGCGAATACGCGCTCTTCCTTTGGGCACCGTAGGAAACCCAATCCCTACCGCAAACACCCCTCTTTCCAAAAGCATCCGGCTGGCCTCGAAAGCGGCTTTTGTTTCACCGAACAAAACTGGCGTGATGGGTGTTTTGCTGTCCATGGTGTCGAAGCCGAGCCTGGCGAGCTCGTCCTTGAAGTATTGAGTATTCTCCCAAAGCTTGTCGATGCGCCTGGGCTCTTTCTGAATCAGCTCGAGCGCGCCGATTAGCGCTCCCACTACCGCGGGCGGGTGCGAGGTTGAAAACAGGAAGGGGCGTGCCTTGTTGATCAAGATATCGCGCAGTTCTTTTGCACCCGCAGCATAGCCGCCAACCACCGCCCAGGCCTTGGAAAGCGTGGCCACCTGAACCACATTGGGATCCTCTTGAAAGCCGAAATGGTGCACCGTGCCCTTGCCCAGTTTGCCGAGCACGCCGGAACCGTGGGCGTCGTCCACATACACCACCGCGTTGTACCTCCGCGCGACGGGCACAATTTTGTCGAGCGGGGCGATATCGCCGTCCATGCTGAAAACGCCGTCGGTGACAACCAGCTTGAGGCCTTCGGTATGGTTTGTTTTTAGCAGCTCTTCCAGATGCTCTGCGTCGGCATGGCGGTAAACCACCCGTTTCGCTTTGGTGAGCCTCAGCCCGTCGATGATGGACGCGTGGTTGAGTTCGTCCGAAAACGTGATATCGGCTTCTTGCAGCAAGCTGCCCAGAACCCCCTGGTTGGCGGTGAACCCCGCGGTGAGAACCAGCGCGCTCTCGGTGCCTTTGAACGCCGCCAGTTTTTCTTCAAACTCCTGGTGGTAAGTAAATGTTCCGGCAATTGTGCGCACCGCGCCCGAGCCGGCGCCCCATTTTTCCAGATACTCTTTGGCTCTTGCCTTGAGGTGCGGGTGATTGGCGAAGCCCAGATAGTTGTTGCTGGCAAGGTTGACCACATCCTTGCCGTTTACCCGAGTTACGGCGTCCTGGGGGGCCTCGAGGACCTTCAGGCTGATGTACAAGCCGTCAGACTTGAGGCGCTGGAGTTCGTTTTGGACGCGTTGGCGCAGGGACAGGCCCATGTCAATTATTGTATTCGTGCAGAAGGGCGCGCAACACGCGGCTTTCCCTGCTTACAGGCTCATCACCAGTGGATCTTCCAACGCATCGGCCACAAACCGGCAGAAGCGCGCGGCATCGGCACCGTCAATCAGGCGGTGGTCGTAAGTAAGCGAAAACGGCATCATCAGGCGCGGCTCAAAGGTATTTTTCTCCGCGTTCCATACAGGTTCGGTGGCCGAGCGCGAAACACCCATGATGGCCACCTCGGGCCAGTTTACTATCGGGGTAAACCCGGTGCCCCCAATGCCTCCAAGGTTCGAGAGGCTGAAGCAGGCGCCCTGCATCTCGTCCGGGGTGAGCTTGCGGTCTCGCGCCTTGGCGGCAAGCGCCCCCAGCTCTGCCGCGAGCTCGATAATTCCCTTTTTGTCGGCGTCGCGGATGACAGGAACCAGCAGGCCGTTTGGTGTGTCCACAGCAACGCCCAGGTGAACGTAGTCTTTGAAAATCACTTCGTTGCTTGAGGTGTCAAGGGAAGCGTTGAACCTGGGGAACAGCTTGAGTGCGGTGGCGAGCACCTTGAGCAGGATGGCCGTGGTCGTCAACTTGGCGCCCTTGTCCTCGGCCTTTTTAGCATGGCGTTTGCGGGCGGCTTCCAGGCCGGTAATGTCCGCCTTGTCGAAGTGCGTGACCATGGGCACGCTGCTCCAGGCCTGTGCCATCGAGCGAACGGTGGCACGGCGAATTCCGCTCATGGCCTCGCGGCGGACCGGGCCCCATTTGGAGAAATCGGGCAAGGTGGGCGAGGGTGCGGCTGCTGAAACCCCGGGGGCGATAGCGGGAGCGCCACCCGCGAAGCTACGAACATCGTTTTCGCTAATTCGGTGTGCGGGACCAGAACCCGGCACTTGTAACAAGTCGATGCCGAGCTCTCTTGCAAGACGCCGCACCGATGGAGCGGCGGGAATGAGCTTGCGGCTTACGGGGGCGGCCGCGGGCAACGTGGCTGGAACAGAAGCTTTTGGTGCGGCCTCAGCGGGCTTGGATGGTTCAGTTTTTGTGGCCGGTACCGCTGCTCTGCC
>JAMCQK010000171.1 GCA_023382135.1 Deinococcus sp. | reverse complement strand
GGCGCTGCGCTTAAAATACTCCGAAAAGGGGGTGTTCCGCTAACTAGATAGCGCCTGTCCGCCGGCAGGCGGGCCTAGCTGGCTGTGGCAGCCGTGAGGCGTTCCTCGAAAGCCAGATCCAGCCCGGTAACTCCCAGAGTTTTTCCAAGCGCCCGGAAGAAAGCGCTAAAGTTTTCCCTGCGTGCGGCCTCGCCCATCAGGCCAAGCCTAAGGACCTGGCCAGCGGTGGGACCAATCCCCCCCGCGACCGCTATACCTTGGCAATATAGGCCTCGGCGGATTTCGGCCTCGGAGAGGTTTGCGGGGGGTCTAACCACCAGCACGGTGTGAAGCCTGGCCTCTTTGGGTGCGTAGGCGCTAAAACCGGTTTCTTCCAGCACGGCAAGAGTAGCCGCGTACAGTTCCTGGGCGCGCTGGTGGCGGGCCTCGAGGCCTTCCTCCAGCGCTAATCTCAGGGCTTCCTCCAGCGCAAAGTGCAAGAGCACCGGCGCGGTGCAGTGGTATCCTTCCTTTTCCCAGTACTGCTCCACGCGCCTGAAATCGGTATACCAACTCTGAGCGCCTGTTAGCGAAGCGCGCACCCTGGCCGAAAGTCCAAAGGGTGCCAGCCCTGGGGGCGCGGAAAGGCACTTCTGGCTGCCGGTGAATGCGTAGTCCACCCCTAGCTTTTGCATGGAAAAGGGCAGCATGGCCGCGGTAGTCACCACGTCCAGCATGAAAAGAGCTCCGTGTTCCCGAGCTAAAGCGGCGATTTCCGAAGCTGGATTAATTACCCCGGTACTGGTCTCGCCATGAACCATGGCCACCAAGCGGTACGCTTTTCTCGACAAAGCCTCTCTAACTTGAGCGGGATCGACGGGGGCGTTGGGAGGGAAATGCACGATGCCGGCCTCGAGGCCGTAGACTCTCGCCATCTCCGCCATGCGCTCGCCGAAACTTCCGTTGGCAAGAACCAGCACCGCGTCACCGCGGGAAACCAGGTTGGCGAAGCCCGCCTCCATAGCCAGGCTTCCCGACCCTGCCAGCGCCGCCACCAGCGCGCCCTCACCGGCATCAAAGAGTGTTTGCAACAAAGACCTGATGTTCCGGTTGCACGAAATCACTTCCGGGTCCAGGTGTCCCCGCATGGGGCGCGCGAGCGCTTCCTGCACTCTTGGGTGGATGGGTGTGGGTCCGGGGGTAAGCAGAATCATGACTCCTCCAGGCAGCGCAAAAAAACAACCTTCCCCGGCAAAACCCGCGGTCCCCTTCAAGCAAGAAGGGAGCCGTTAGCGGGTAGCTCGAGCGGAAGGCCGCATCTGGCGAGAACTATAGCAGTGGTTCAAAGGGTTGTAAAGGTTATCAGCACCAAGGCGTTGTGATCAGGCACAATCTGACAGGAGACGGCGTAAGCAGGCATGATCAGCCGTTTATGGGGTGTGGGTGATTTCTAGCGTCGCAGCGTGTTCGGTTTTAGCCGTGGCGCATGGGATTGTAAACACCAATTACAGCCCAGCGCCTGCTAAACTAGGCCAGAATGAAGGACTACTACGCCATACTGGGTTTGGATCAAAGCGCTAGCGCCGACGAGATAAAAAGGGCTTACCGCAAGCTGGCCCTGCAGTACCATCCGGACAAAAACCCCGGCGACAAGGATGCGGTGGAAAAGTTCAAACAGATTAACCAGGCCTACGCGGTGCTCTCGGATGCCGAGAAGCGTGCACGCTACGACCGCTACGGCACCGAGGACGCTGGCGCTGCTAGCCCGGGAGGCTTTGGCGACATCTTCGACCTGTTCGAGCAGGTGTTTGGCTTTAGAAGCCCGCGTTCGGCTTCCCGTGCGGCCCCGCGGGGTGAAGACCTCGAGGCCACCCTGGAACTGGAACTGAAAGACGTGGTTACTGCGGGCGAACACTTGGTGAATTATTCGCGCCTGGTGCTCTGCGAAAGCTGCAACGGCGAAGGGGGCAAGCGCCAGACCTGTTCAGCCTGCGGGGGGCGCGGAAACCTGGAGGAGTACCGCCAGAGCATCTTCGGCACCATGATGGCCCAGACCCCCTGTGTCCGCTGCCGGGGCCGTGGCTTCACGCTCACGGAGGCCTGTGCTCGTTGCAAGGGCAGCGGGCAGGCGCGCAAGAGCGAGAACATTAGTGTCAAGCTACCCGCCGGCATTGACGAGAACCAGATGGTGCGGGTCGCAGGCATGGGCAACGTAGGACCCGGCGGACCGGGGGATTTATTCGTTCGGCTCAGGATCAAGCCCCATCCGGAGTTCACGCGGGAGGGTGCCCACCTGATCTATCATCTCAAGATTGGCCTGGCGCAAGCCGCTCTGGGCGCACAACTGGAAGTACCCGGCCTGGATGGCAAGTATCCGCTCGACATTCCACCCGGCACCCAGCACGGCAAGGTGTTTGAGCTCGCGGGCAAAGGTCTTCCCTACCCCGGCAGGAACACTCGTGGACATCTACGGGTGATTGTCGAGGTCAATGTTCCGGCCAAGCTTTCCCCAAAGGCCAGGGCGCTGCTAGCCGAATACGCACAGGAGGTGGGCGAGGAGGTCTCTCCCGAGGGCTTGTGGGAGAAGCTAAAGAAAGCCTTTCGCGGTTAGCCGCATAGACACCGGCCCCTTAAGGTGGTAAGGTAAAGTATCCGGGTGGACTGAGGTGGCCTTCGGGTAGTTCAGCACCTCAAGCCTGGGTAAGGCTATGGCCTTGAACAAGGAGCAGTATGCAGAAAGGCAAAGTAAAGTGGTTCAACGCGGAAAAGGGCTACGGTTTCATTGAGCGCGAAGGCGACACGGATGTGTTTGTGCATTACAGCGCAATTCAGACCGGCGGGTTTCGCACCCTCAACGAAGGTGATATTGTAAACTTTGATGTCGAAGCCGGCAAGAACGGTAAAGGCCCTCAAGCCGTTAACGTGAGCGTGGTGGAGACCGCAAGGCGCTTCTAAACACCGCTTGAACCTAAAGCCCCGGCTTAGCGCCGGGGCTTTCTGTTGACATACATCTTGGCCGTGACCGTTATTAGATATTTGGCGAAAAACCTAGAAGCAACTAGCCCTCACGGGCTGAGCGGGGTTGTCTTCTCCCTCTATGAGATAGGCCGGTTAAATGTAGAGCAAGCTTCAACAAAACACTTGTCCACAAAGAGCCCAGACGGTTTCGCAAGTACGGTAGGGTATCGATTGGGATCTGCAAGCCTGGTCGGTAGTATGTGATATATTGAACGTAGGATGTTGAGCGATCTCTGCGTTCTTGTCGGAGGCGCATTATGAAAAAAGTTCAATCGCTTCTGTTCGGTGTTACGGCGCTGGTCTTGTCTGCTTGTGTTCCAGCCACAGAAGAACCACCGAGGCCAAGCGAGGCTCCCACGCCGGCGGCTACGGCTAGCGTACAGGAGATTGTTCGAGTTACAAACGATCCGGGCGTTGAGTATTGGCCTAGACCTAGCCCAGATGGTAAAAACCTGCTCTTTGGCGTCTATGACGATACAAAAAGCGGTATAGATGCGTACAGCGTGGCCTTGGTATCAACCAAAGGTGTTGGTAAACGGCTCATAGCTGGCCCCGGTGCAATGAGTGCCACATGGCTCCCCGATGGAAGCGGAATAGTCTACATATACCTGGGCAGCGGAAGGGCGATTGTCAGGTCTCCTATTGCTGGTGCTGGTTTGACCTTCATCACCAATAACCAAGTGGGCGAAAGAGACGGGGAACCAGATGTTAGCCCCGATGGGAAGCGTGTGGCTTTTGGCACGCTTGTTCGCGGGGTTTCATTTATCTACTCGGTCGGAATTGATGGTTCTGCCGTCACCCAGTACGTCCAGGGCTCGTCTCCACGGTGGAGCCCCAGTGGAGAAAAAATAGCATTTGATCGAGAGGTGGGTAGTAGTAGGTACCAGTTGTTCGTTATAGACATAGGAACCGGCCAGGTCACTCAATTAACTACCGGGAATTACAGCAACGCCTATCCAGCATGGTCTCCAGACGGCCAGTGGATTACTTTTCAGTCAAACCGCGAGGGAAGGAATCAGGTGTACATCATGAAGGCCGATGGCACTTCGGTCACGCAGCTCACCCGTGGGGACGGAGAGTCGATCACGCCAAACTGGTCCAGCGACGGTTTCATCTATTTCGTATCTAAACAAATCAACCAGTGGGCAGTCGCCGACATTTGGCGGCTGAAGCCAAAGCTGCCTTAACGGTCATAAGCGCCTTACAACATGGCATCGTCCAGATCCAACCTCATAACCTGGGCGCTCGCAGCGGCAGTCTGGCAAGTGAGCTCTCGCGTGCCGCAACCCAGGTCAAGAATTCCCTCCCCGGGCGCGGGCCACAGAAGTTCGAGCAGGCTCTCACCGTGCTTGAACACAAATGAATGTTTGCTTTGGTAAAGAGCAGCGTTCCAGAACATAGCCGAGTTTATCGCAAAGGGCCGAACTCCCGCCTCGCGAAGCCCAGGCGCCGCCTACACCGTCGCCGGTTAGGCTTCGCCCTTCGATTTTCAGTCTTAGGCTTTAGGTTTTTGCTGTTTGTCCTTACGGCCCTGGGCTTTCGGTCGTCAGTTGCTGGCACTTAGCGATACTTCAACACTTCCATCAGCTCGCTCACCGTCGCTTCGGCCTCGCCGCGCTGGTGGGCGGTCACCACGTGCTCTTTTAGGTGGCTCTTGAGCACCATCTCGCCCACTTTATCCAGCGCTCCGCTCACCGCTTTCAGTTGCTTGAGTATGTCCACACAGTAGACGCTTTCGTCCTCCAGCATGCGCACGATGCCTTCCACGTGGCCCTTGACCGAAAGCAACCTGCGGCTGGCGTCTTGCCGAACCTTGGGGTCCAGATGGAGGTGGGTTTTGGTCATAGGGGCGTGGCCTGGTAGCCCTCTTCCTGCACCGCAACCACCAGTTCTTCCGGCTTGGGCGCGCCTTCCACGATGGCCTCCCCGCGCTCAAGGCTGACTTCCACCACTTTCTCCACCCCGGGCACTTTTTCCAAAGCCTTGCGCACAGCGCTCACGCAGTGGCCGCACGACATCCCTTCAACACGCAGTTTGAGCATGGACTTCTCCTCCAGATATCCACCCCCAGAGGGGAGGGTTATGGGTAGTTTAGCACCGGTGGGCTTTAGCTTCAAATTGCCACCTTGGCGCAGCCGGAGAAAGTAGAATGGGCTTGCCGATGAAAACTCTGCCGCGTCCCGCCTTCTTGGAAGTCACCGCTGGCACCGCATCAACAATTCATGAGCTGTACAAAGACTGCCCAAGTTACTTCCAGTTGATCGGAATGGAGGTGCCGGATCTTTTGGATGTAGAGCGGGAGTTGGAAGCGCTCGGCATGGACCCTTACCGGCGGGCCCACTTGCTGGAAGTTGAGGGGGAAGTGCTGGGGTACGTGGACTACAAGATGGCCTATCCGGAAACGGACTCGGCGACTATCAGTTTGTTGCTGATAAAGGAGTCGCGCCAGGGACAGGGTTTGGGGAAGCTGGCGGCCAGAGGCCTCGAGGCCGAACTTTCCGGCAAAGTAAGCCAGCTTTACGCCGTGGTCTACGGCAACAACCAGAAAGCCCGCGGTTTCTGGCTGAGCCTGGGGTATACCCATCTGCGCGATGGCGGGCCGAGCCTTGGCTGGTACAGCAAAAGTTTAGTATAGGTCTTTCGCCGCGCTAATTTGGCTTGGGCGACATCACCACCAACAAAACGGCGGGGTTGCTGGAAGCATTGCGTACCCCGTGCGTTTCTCCCGCCTTGGCCATTACCGCCTGGCCGCGGGTAAGCCCCTTCTCGAGGCCGCCCACAGTAACCATTACTTCGCCTTCGAGCGCCAGATAGATCTTATCGGCGTCCTGGTGCACATGCACTTTTTGCGACTGGCCCGGCATCAGACAGTACAGGTCGTAGAACATATACCTGGAGTCAAAGATGGATACCTTCTGCATTTTTTCCGGCGCAAAATGAACCAATTCTGCCAAGGTTTTAGCATTCATAATTCGACTATACTCGGCCCATGGATCTGGGCATTCGGGATAAATTGGCCTTGGTTACGGGGGCTTCGCAGGGTATTGGCCGCGCAGTAGCGCTCACGCTGGCACTGGAAGGCGCCAAGGTTTTAGCGGTGGCCCGCAGCCGGGAAAAACTGGATTCGCTCGCAGATGAAGCCCGGAAAAGTGGCAGAGAAATTCACCCGCTCAGCGCGGATTTGAGTACGCCGGCAGGCCTCGAGAACGTTATCCAAGCGGCAAATGAGCTTGGGACCGTGGAGCTTCTGTTGGCCAATACCGGTGGCCCCAAACCCGGCCAGGCGCAAGCTCTCTCGCTAGACGAATTCCGCCAGGCCGCCGAAGACCTGCTTTATCCCATGGTCCAGCTCTCGCAGTGGGCGCTTGGAGGCATGAAAGGCGCGGGCTTCGGGCGGATTCTTTTTATCACCTCGCTGGCGGTAAAAGAGCCGATCGAGAATTTGGCGCTTTCCAATACGCTCAGGGCCGCCGTCACCGGGTATGCCAAGACGCTCTCGCGCGAGGTGGCGGCCCAGGGCATCACGGTGAACACGCTGGGCCCCGGCTACACCAAGACCGAGCGGGTGGAAGAGCTTTTCAGCTTTCGCGCCAAGCAAAAAGGGATTGGCCTAGAGGCCGCCTACGCCGAGCAAGCCAGCCAGATTCCCGCTGCCAGGCTGGGGAAACCGCAAGAGATTGCCCACGTGGCCGCCTTCTTACTGTCGGCGCGCGCTAGTTACCTAACCGGCCAGAGCATCGTGGTGGACGGCGGATACTTGCACGGGCTGTTGTAGCCGTAGTGGGCCAGGCCAGGTTTAGACTCGGGTATGGACCGAAAGACCCTCGAGCACGTTTTATCGGTGGCGCGCAGGGATGCGCCCGCAGACCTGGTGATAAAAAACGCACAGGTGGTAAACGTCTTCACCGCCGAGGTCTACGCCGCGCAAGTGGCGCTCGCAAGTGGACATATCGCCGCCGTGGGCGAGGACTACCAGGGAAGAGAGGTGCACGATCTCGAAAACCGTTACCTGGTGCCTGGGTTGATTGATACCCATATTCACATCGAGTCCACGCTCTCTCTGCCCTACCAGCTTGCCAGGACCATCCTGCCCCGTGGCACCACCACGATTGTGGCCGACCCACATGAAATAGCCAACGTGTGTGGATTGGATGGCATCCGCTTTTTACTTGAAGCCAGCGAGGGCCTGCCGCTTTGCTGTCTGTTCATGCTGCCTTCCTGTGTGCCCGCGAGCCCGCTTTCGACCAGCGGTGCGGTGCTGAAGGCGGAAGATCTGTTGACGTTGAAAGATCACCCCAGGGTGCTGGGCCTGGCCGAGTTCATGAATGTTCCGGGCTTGGTCCAAGGCGATAAAAACAGTCTCGATAAGATCATGGCCTTTCAAGACGGTCCCATCGACGGCCACGCTCCGGCGGTGCGGGGCGACACACTGCAGGCCTATGCCGCCGCCGGGCCGGCTACCGACCATGAGTCCACCAGCGCCGAAGAAGCGTTGGAAAAATTAAGGGCTGGGCTATACGTGCTGGTGCGCGAAGGCACGGTCACCCGAGACCTCGAGGCCTTGCTTCCGCTGTCCGCCGCCAAAACCGCCCCCCGTATGGCCTTCTGCACCGATGACCGCCACCCAGAAGACTTGCTGGACGAAGGCCACCTAGACTTCCTGATCCGCAAGGCCGTTCACCTTGGGCTCTCCCCTATTACGGCGATTCAGATGGCCACCTTGAACGCCGCAAACGCGCACCGCCTCAGGGACCGCGGGGCCATTGCTCCTGGCCGCCGCGCCGACCTGGTGGCCTCGAGTTCACTGGAGGACTTTAGAGCAGAACGCGTCTACGCGTTTGGCCAACTGGTAGCCGAGCACGGCACACCGGTGGGTGACTGGATAAAACCGTGGGCAGACAAAACCAAGGTGATGAATACCGTGAAACTGGATTTATCCAGCGTCTCGCTCGATATCCCGGCAATGGGAAGCCGGGTGCGGGCCATCGGCGTAATACCCAATAAGGTTGTGACCGAAACCAGGATTCGTCCCGCCAGGATCGAGGCTGGACTGGCCCAGGCCGACCCTGGTAACGACCTGCTCAAGCTTGCCGTGGTGAACCGCTACGGGAGCAAAAGTGTGGGCCTGGGGTTTGTCCACGGACTCGGGCTGAGCCGCGGAGCCATTGCCGGGACCGTGGGACACGACAGCCATAACCTGACTTGCGCGGGCGCGGATGATGTCTCCATGCGCACAGCTATGCGCGCCCTGGCGCAGTGCGGCGGAGGCTACGTGGTGGCGGAAGGCACAGAGGTGCTGGCGCTCATGCCGCTACCCATTGCGGGCCTCTTGAGCGACCGCAGCTTGCCGGAGGTACGCGCACAGATGGACAAGTTGCAAAAGGCCGTCAAAGGCCTGGGCGCCAGCCTTCACGACCCCATGATGCACTTGGCCTTTTTGCCGCTAGAGGTGATTCCCGCGCTCAAACTGACGGACCTGGGTCTGGTGGACGTGGGTACCTTTCAGATCATCCCGCTCTGGGCCGATTAAGTATCTCCATGATGAAGCTGACCCTTCGGTCAAACTCACTAATGCCGGAGGGAGCAAGGAACACAGCACGGTTTTTCAAGCCTTTCGGCAAACTCAGACTGGAGATACTTAGCGCCAGTAGGGCCCTACTATCTCCAACAGCTTGCCCGCCGCCCGCCGGTTGGTTTCCTCGATCTCTTTCTTGCGCGGGATAACCGGTGCCTCCAAGGGGTCGAGAAATTCTCGCGTGAGCACGACACCCATTTTTTCTTCCCAGCGTCTGGCCCAGTCCTCCGGTACCCGCCCGGCAAGCTTGGTCCCTTGCAAATTGGCCCACAACAGTGCCCAGACACGGCTTGTGGCATCCAGGCTGTAGCCGCCGCCAAGGGTGTAGAGGGCACGGCCTCCGGCAAAAGCTTCGGCATACTGGCGCACCAGGTTAAAGAGTTGCTGGTAGGCCCTTCCAGTGAGCAGGAGTTCCGCCAGCGGGTCCAGGACGTGCGCGTCGGTTCCGCACTGGACTACCAGCACATCCGGCCTGAACCAGCCAAGCGCTTTCTCGGATACTTGATGAAACACCTCAATGTAACTCTGGTCCTGGGTAAAAGGCTGCAAAGGCACATTAAGCGAGCGTCCCACACCTTCACCGCGCCCAATTTCGTGAACGTCGCCGGTGCCGGGAAAAAGATACTTCCCCGACTCGTGAAAGGAAATAGTCAGCACGTTTTCTTCCTGATAGTGAATCCACTGAACGCCATCACCGTGATGAACGTCCATGTCCAGGTACGCCACCCGGAGACCCTGAGAGGTAAATTTGCGAATGGCCACGGATAGGTCGTTGTACACACAGAACCCCGCCGCAAGATCCCGCTGGGCATGGTGCAGCCCACCTCCAAGTTGAAGGGCCATTCGAGCTTCATTCTTGATGATCATCTCCGCCGCGGTAAGTGTCCCACCCACCACGCGGCGCGCAGCTTTATCCATCTCCGGAAACGTGGGAGTATCTGGCGTGCCCAGGCCGTAGTGCTGGAGATCGGGAACGGCATCGCCCCGGCTCGCCGCCTCCACCCGCCTCACGAAAGCTTCGGAATGGACTGTGAGCAGGTCCTCGCGTGTGGCTGCCTTGGGAACACGGTAAGCATTATCGAAACCGAGGGCGTTCAAAAGATCGAGCAGCATCTCCAGCCGCACGGGCGTAAACGGATGATTGGGGCCAAAGTCATAGGCAAGATATTCCGGCGAATAGATCACCGGAACGCCCTTGCTCTGGCTTCCCGACATGGCAGCTGTTGGCCGCTATCCGCCGCCGCGAGCGACAGATAGCGTGATCTTTTGCATCCAACGCTGGGCCTCGGGGCCTTCAACTGAAATTTTAACTTGTTGAATCACCAGCTTGCCCACGCTCAAGGGGTCCACATCGTTAATCCAGACCTTGGCTCCCTCCAGGGCAACGCTGCCATCCGGCTGCTCGCTTCCCCCCCAGCGCAAAAGGGATGAACGCACCAGCCAGCTTCCCATGCCGCCAAACACTTGCTCAATTCTGTTGCCCCCAGCCACCGGGGGAAAGAGGTCAATGATGGTGTCCGCGGAAACTGGGGCCTCGAGGCCTCCATGGTAGCGCACGTCGCGCCCCGAAATAAAAATAGAGACCCGTTCCGCCACGGTTCCGTTTTCAAAAAGCTCGCCCAGCATAACGGGGTACTGGCCTACCAGCCAGTCCAGCACCTCGGCCACAGTGGAGCCGGGTGTCTCGAGCCTCTTATGGCCGGTAACGTCGCGAAACGTCGCGTAAAGATTAACTGTTGGCATGTCGGCGGCGAGAACGCAAGCCCAAGCCAAGCAACAGTCCACCCAAAAACACCAAAAGCGTTACCAGCCAAATTGCCGGCATCGGGTTGGCCATCAGGTTTGTCGACCGGCCGCTATTGGCCGCGGCGACCAGCTGAAGCATTTTTGTGTAGATGATGAAGTCAAGGACCAGCCCGGAGCCAAGGGCGAGAAGCCCCAGCATGGTTGCGAGTCTGCCAAAGAAAGCTGCCATGGGCCCATTCTAGCGCAATTTCACCGAATCAGAAGTGGCGTCTAATTGGCCTCTGATATACTCCAGCCTATGGCTAAAGAACCGGAGCCTGCCGTTCGTGACAACGTTCTTTTTGACCTGATCGCGCAAGAGGAGCGCCGCCAGACGGAAGGCCTCGAGCTCATCGCCTCCGAAAACTTCGTCTCCCAGGCAGTACGCCAGGCGGTCGGCAGCGTGCTTACCAATAAATACGCCGAGGGCTACCCGGGCAAGCGTTATTACGGCGGCTGCGAGGTAATTGACCAGGTCGAACAACTGGCTATTGACCGCGCCAAGCAGCTTTTCGGAGCGTCCTGGGCCAACGTCCAGCCCCATTCGGGCTCCTCCGCCAACCTGGCGGCCTACTACGCGCTGCTTAAAAAAGGCGATACCGTGCTGGGCATGGCCTTGGACCAAGGCGGCCACCTGACCCATGGCAGCCCGGTGAATTTCTCGGGTATGAACTACCACGTGGTGGGCTACCCGGTGGACATAGAGAGCGAGCTGATTGATTACGACCAAGTTCGCAAGCTTGCCCTTGAGCACAAACCCAAGCTGATTATCGCCGGGGCCAGCGCCTACAGCCGCATCATCGACTTCGCCCGCTTCCGCGCCATCGCGGACGAGGTAGGCGCCTACCTGATGGCGGACATCGCGCATATTGCCGGTCTGGTGGTAGCAGGCCTCCACCCCACGCCCGTGCCCCATGCCCATGTAGTTACCACCACTACCCACAAAACCCTGCGCGGCCCCCGCAGCGGGCTGATCTTGTCAAATGACGCCGAGATTGGCGCCAAGATAGACAAGATGATTTTCCCTGGAACCCAGGGTGGCCCGCTGGAGCACGTGATTGCGGGTAAGGCGGTTGCCTTCTGGGAAGCGCTGCAGCCCGGGTTCAAGGAGTACTCGGCCCAGATTATTCAGAACGCCAAGGCCCTGAGCCAGTCTTTAAGCCAGCGGGGCTACCGTGTGGTTTCGGGTGGGACGGATAACCACTTGTTCGTGCTCGATCTCAGAAACAAGGGGATCAAGGGCAACAAAGCCAGTAATATTCTTGACCAGGTAAATATCACGGTCTCCAAAAGCACGGTCCCTTATGACCCAGAAAAGCCCTGGGTCACCTCGGGCATCCGCATCGGAACACCCGCCATTACTACCCGCAATTTCACCGTGGAGGAAATGCCTCTGGTCGCCGAGATGATCGATGAAGCACTCACAAAAGGCCCCAGTCCAGACCTTAAGCAGCGGGTGAGACAGTTGGCACTAGCTCATCCAATGCCCTGACCGCAAGCGACACCTAGGAGCATTGTCACCAGCAAACTTTTGCCTGGTGGCTATTATCGATAAACGCTATGGCAAACAGAGCCTCCAGCCAACTTCTGGCTCGCATCACCGATCCGGTTATCGGAAGCCTGGTAGGCGATCAGGGCGTTCTGGCCGTTACTAATAAGGAGTTATTCTACATTACACAAAACGGTACCCGGCGCTTGATGCTAGCCGACATCCAGGACTTCAAACTGAAGCCGGGCGAGCTGGTCTTTTACAGAGCCGGTGGCGGCAGGTTGATGGGCGTGCGCGACGAGCTGCCAGAGCAGGATGTCCAGTTATTTCTACGGGGTCTCAAGCGTCATATTGCAAAAAGTAAGCAGCCCATACACCAGCCAAGCGTTGAAAGTGGTTCCGCTCAAGAGGAAGGTGAGGGCAAGAAGCTCGACAAGCGCAAACAAAGCGTTGTCACCATCGTGCCGCTTTCACGTTACGCCCCAATTGGCCAGCGGGCGACGGCCTTGGGGTTGGACTGCCTGATTTTGGCTGCCGCTTGGGGGGGTTTTGGCCTTACTTGCTCAGATGGCCGGACTGGTTAGGCTTAGGTTCCCCTCCCTGACCGAAGCCTTGGCCCAGGGCGGCTTTGTTAACTTGGTCTTCATCCAGAACAGCGAGGCCGCGCGCCCTGGTCGCACTGGCGTTCGTTCTGCCTAGCCTATACTTTGCTCTACTTGAAGGCTCTTCGTGGCAGGCCACCTGGGGCAAGCAGTATTTAGGCCTAATGGTGTGCGATTACCAAGCCCGCCCTCTTGGGGCTTCCCAGGAACGCCTATCTTGCTGGTCAGTTGGATCCCACTGCTTTTAGACCCTCGCACGTCAGGGTCTTCCTTCTCGCTGCCAGTGGGCTTCGCAATTTTAGGAACCCTCTTTGGGCTATGTCTGATAGTACGGGCCCATCTAATTTATTTCACCACCCGCAAACGGCAGACCCAGCACGACCTTTACGCCCGCTCGGTAGTGGTGGTGCGCTAGCCGCCCGTTCTCCAAAGCGAAGGTGCACGTTCCTCAATAAGAGACCGCGAGCAATCTAACGAACCAATAAAGCTGGCCTGGAGCGCTTTAATCGAGAACTAGCTTGGCTTTAACGCAATCACACCCTGTTTATCGGGATACTTGCCAACTTTGTCCTTGTAGAAAGCTTTGATAGCTTCGAAGTCCGACTGAATATCACCTGTGGGCACCAGGTAGGCTCCGATCCCCACCTCGCGCTTTGAATAGTCCAGGTAGCCTAGGGCAATGGGAACCCCCGCCTCGAGCGCCATGTAGTAAAAACCGCTTCGCCAGTATTCGGTGCGGCTGCGGGTGCCCTCGGCGGCGATGATAAGGGCAATTTTTTCTCTGGAACGGATCACCTCGGCCATCTGCTGCACAAAATTTGCGGACTTGTCGCGGTCCAATTGAATCCCGCCCAGCGCACGCATGAGGGGTCCTAAGGGTCCTTTGAACAGTTCCTTCTTGCCCACAAAATTCATATGTAAACCCACGGTCCAAGCCCACAATATGGCGGGGAAAAAGTCCCAGTTGGAGGTATGCGGGTAGCCCACCGTCACAAACTTGGGCCCTGGCGGGGGTACAAGAACCGGTTTCCAGCCAAAAAGCCCCAGCAGCCAGGACGCAAAACGCCTGCGAAGGGAGCCCGGAGGTTCTACAAAAGCCATGCAAAGGAGTTTACACCTCAAAAAATGGGGTGCGTCGAAGCGCTTAAACTAAGGCATGGACCAGAGCCTGCCGCTAATTTACTCCCTGGTTCGGCGGACCAGGGAAGCGGTGTTCAGCTACACCGAAAGCCTGCCGCTGGAAGTTTACACCAAGGAACACCCGCAGTTTGGTTTTGGTAGTATCCGCAACCTGCAGGCGCATATTGCCGACTGCTACTTGTGGTGGGTGCAGGAGGTCGGTATGGGCGCAAAACCAGATTACCTGAAAGCAGAAGAAATCAAAAATACCGAGGTAATGCGAAAGTATTTTGCCAAGGTAGACAGGGTGCTTGAAAAGGCCTTTGCAGAGTTCAAGAAACTTGACGAAGTCTATGTGTGGAAGCACCAGGACCACCCACCAGTAAAAATCAGCCAACGGTGGCTCATCATGCACCCCATTACCCACGAGTTCAACCACAAGGGCCAGATGCTAAGTTTAGGGCGGGTTCTTGGACACCCCTTCCCTCCCGGCAAGGATGCCGACCTGGCAACGCCCTTTGAAGCGCCGGGCGCGTGATAACATGTAGTGCTTGTAGGAGCCAAAGCCCGCTAGCTTGGCGGTCTTGTCTACTGAACAACGGAAAGGTTAGCCGGTCTAGCCGGGAATCTGTATGCGCAAAGTTGTGATCGTCGGACGCCCCAACGTGGGTAAATCCAGCCTGTTTAACCGCCTCTTGGGCAAAAAGAGCGCGGTGGTGGCGGACACTCCTGGTGTTACCCGTGACCTTAAGGAGGGTGTGCTCGAGACCGAACGGGGCACGCTCAAGCTGGTGGACACAGGGGGTCTTTGGTCAGGGGACGCGTGGGACAAAAAAATTAAGGAAAAGGTGGATCAGGCTCTGGCCACCGCCGATCTGGTGCTCTTCCTGGTGGATGGGCGGACGGACGTGGGGGCTTCAGACCTCGAGGTCGCCGACTACCTGCGTAAGAAAAACAAGCCGGTCCTCTTGGTAGCCACCAAGGTGGATGACCCAAAACACGAAGCCTATCTGGGCAACCTATGGGCTTTCGGTTTTGGCGAACCCATTGCCACCTCCAGCGCACACGGGCGCGGCCTGGGAGAACTGGTGGAGGCCATCTGGGTCAGGCTGCCAGAGGGTGAGGCGGAAGGGGAACCCGAAGTTGTGCCCATCCGCATGGCCATTATTGGGCGGCCAAACGCCGGCAAAAGCAGCCTGATGAACGCCATTCTGGGCGAAGAGCGCGTGATTGTCTCCGCTGAGCCTGGCACCACGCGCGACGCTATCGACGTGGAGTTCGATTACGCCGGGAACCGCTTCTTGCTGGTGGACACCGCCGGCATCCGCAAACACCCCGAGACCCTGGTGGAGGGGCTTGCAATCGGGCGGGCGCACCGGGCCATTTTGGATGCAGACCTGGTGCTTTTGGTGGTAGACCCCAAGGATGTGGGCGACCGCGAGTTGAAACTGGCCAACGAGGCGCTGGACGCCGGAAAACCGGTGATTGTCACCGTGACCAAGTGGGACCTGGTGGCCAAGGACCAAGCCAGCAACGTTCGCAACGAGCTGAAGGAGAAGCTCGACCGGCTAGCAGACCGCCCCATGATTTATGTTTCTTCGGTCACGGGGCAGAACCTGCACAAGCTTTTGGCCGAGTCCGCCAGACTCTACCAGCTTGCCCGCACCCGCTACGAAACCGCCGAACTGAACCGCTGGCTCACCCTCTGGACCGCAAAGACAATGCTGCCCAACTTTAGGGGCAGGCCCCTCAAGCTGTTCTTTGTCACTCAGCCGGAAGTGGCACCCCCGACCTTCGTGTTCTTCTGCAATTACCCGGAGTTCGTAACCCGCGCTTTCGAGGGGTATCTGCGCAACCGGATTGGCGAAGACCTGGGCCTGGCGGAGGTTCCGTTTAGGCTGGTCTTCCGGGGCCGCAGGGACAAAGAGAAGGACCAGGGTTAGAAGCCCTCCGCTGGCTCCCAGGGCTCAGTCTTGTCCCCCTCGGGATCCAGGATTCAGCCAGGCTGGCGGTACGGGCGTTCTTTTAACCTTGCCAATGACCTCCACGCCCTCCGCCCGGAGTTGTGCTAGCAGCTTGGCAAGGCTCTTGCTAAAGCTGAGCATCAAGCTGGCGTGCTGGACGCAAAGCACTGCGAATCCGCAGGAAACATAGCCAAGTTGTTGAGCCAGGCTTGTCAGGGTTACCAGTGCTGTTCCAATTAAAGACGGGTAATTCGCGCCATCGGCCCCGGCGGCGAGCTTGATCTCGGATGGTGGCTGCACCAGGGAGCTAGACTTTTTGA
>JAMCQK010000139.1 GCA_023382135.1 Deinococcus sp. | reverse complement strand
GGCGCGCGGGGCGAACCAAGGCCCTGTTGCGTGATGCATACCGGGACCAGCTTCCCCGGGAGGTCATCCGAGGGGCCAAGCGGGGCTTCGAGATTCCCCTGGCCCGGTGGTTGCAAGGGCCGCTGGCCGAGGTGGTGGGGGATACCTTGGGTTCGCCTGCTGCCCGGGTGCGTACGTATTATGAGGACAAGGAGATCAAGGCTTTGCTCGAGGGCCGTTCCTACCGCGAGCGCAACAGGGCCTACTTGGTCTATGCGCTGCTAGTGCTTGAGCTATGGCTGAGGGAGGAAGAAGCGCGATGATGGAGGCCACCGAAAAAATTGCGGTGATCGGCCTTGGCTACGTGGGCCTGCCCCTGGCGGTGGCCTTGGCCCGACACTACGAGACACTGGGCTACGACGTGGATCCCAGGCGGGTGGAGGAGCTGCGGCGAGGCTACGACCGTACCGGGGAGGTGGAGTCTGGGACTCTGGGAGCCTCAGGCCTCAAAGCCAGCTCTGATCCACAGGATCTGGCCGGGCGGAATTTTTACATCGTGACCGTGCCCACTCCCATTGATGAACACAAGAACCCCGACCTTAGCGCGGTGATCAAGGCATCGGAGACGGTAGGCCGTTACCTGAGCCCTGGGGCGGTGGTGGTTTACGAGTCTACCGTCTATCCGGGCGTGACCGAGGAGATCTGTGTGCCGATTCTCGAGCGAGTCTCGGGGCTGGCGTGGGGACGCCACTTCAAGGTGGGCTACTCCCCCGAACGCATCAATCCCGGCGATAAGGTGCACGCCCTGGAGAAGGTGGTCAAGGTGGTCTCGGGGCAGGACGAGAAGACTCTGGAACGTGTGGCCACCGTCTATGCTCAAGTGGTGGAGGCCGGGGTGCACCGGGCCCCTTCCATCAAGGTGGCCGAGGCCGCTAAAGTTATTGAAAATATCCAGCGCGACCTCAACATCGCTTTGATGAACGAGCTGGCCTTGATCTTCGACCGCCTGGGTATCCATTCCAAGGATGTGCTGGCGGCTGCCGGAACCAAGTGGAACTTCCTTCCCTTCAAGCCAGGGCTGGTAGGCGGCCACTGCATCGGGGTGGATCCCTACTATCTCACCCGGAAAGCCCAGGAGGTAGGCTATCTGCCCCAGGTGATCCTAGCCGGCCGGCGAGTCAACGACGGCATGGGCTTTTTTGTAGCCCAGAAGATGATCAAGCTCCTGATCCAAGCCGGAGTAGCCGTAAAGGGGGCCCGGGTAGGGGTGCTGGGCCTTACCTTCAAGGAGAACGTGCCTGACATTCGCAACAGTCGAATACCCGACATTCTCAAGGAGTTAAAAGAGTTTGGCATTGAAGTGAAGGTACATGATCCCTTGGTCCACGCCGAGGAAGCGGAGCGAGAGTACGGGCTGCACTTGGTTCCCCGCGAGAAGCTGACCGGCCTGGACGGCCTAATTCTGGCGGTGGCTCATCGGGCTTACCTCGAGCAGCCCTTGGACCAGCTCCTGGCCGGGCTCAGACCGGGTGGGGTAGTCATTGACGTGAAATCGGTCCTCAACCCTCAGGCGGTGGCCGCATACGGCCTGTACTGGAGCCTATGAAGATTCTGGTCACCGGTGCGGCAGGATTTATCGGCTACCATGTCAGCCTGCGCCTGCTGGAGCGGGGTGATGAGGTGGTAGGTCTGGACAACCTCAACGCTTACTACTCGGTGGAACTCAAAGAAGCCCGGCTACGGCGGCTCCAGACCCGTCACGGTTTCCGCTTTCACCACCTGGGCCTGGCTGATCGGGAGGGGATCGCCGCCCTCTTCGCCGCCGAACGTCCCCAGCGGGTGATTAACCTAGCGGCTCAAGCCGGGGTGCGTTACTCGCTCAAGAACCCTCACGCCTACGTGGACAGCAACCTAGTGGGTTTTGTGAACGTCCTCGAGGGCTGCCGCCACAATGGGGTGGAGCACCTGGTCTATGCCTCCTCGAGTTCGGTCTATGGGGCCAACACCGCCATGCCCTTCTCGGTGCACCAAAACATAGACCACCCGCTCTCGCTCTACGCCGCTACCAAGAAGGCCAACGAACTGATGGCCCATACCTACAGCCACCTCTACGGCCTGCCCACTACCGGCCTGCGCTTCTTTACTGTTTATGGCCCCTGGGGGCGGCCTGATATGGCCCTGTTCCTCTTCACCAAGGCCATCCTGGCCGGAGAGCCGATCCAAGTCTTCAACTACGGGCAGATGCGCCGCGACTTCACCTACATTGACGACATAGTCGAAGGGGTAGTGCGGGTGCTGGACAGGGTACCCACACCCAATCCCGGCTGGTCGAGCGAGGCCCCCGACCCCGCCAGCAGCCGGGCTCCTTACCGGCTCTACAACATCGGTAACCACCGCTCGGTAGAACTGCTGCGGCTCATCGAGGTGCTGGAAGATGCCTTGGGTCAAAAGGCTGAAAAGGAGTTTTTGCCCATGCAGCCTGGTGACGTGCCAGCTACCTATGCTGACGTGGACGACCTAATCAGTGACGTGGGCTTCCGCCCCGGCACCCCTATTGAGGTTGGAGTGCCGCGTTTTGTAGCCTGGTATCGGGAGTTTTTCGGGGTCTGAGCGTGGCCAAGGTCTTTATCCTTGGAAGTTATGCCCCGTCGCTCACCAACTTTCGGGGTTCTCTGATCCGGGAGCTGCGCGAGGCCGGCCACGAGGTGTTGACAGCGGCCCCGGACCTGGAAGGGGAAGTGCGGAAGCGCCTGGAATCCTGGGGGGTGCGCTGCTTCCTGGTTCCCATGCGTCGCCATGGGCTTAATCCCCTGGAAGACCTGCGCACTTTGAGCACCCTGGTTGCCTTGTTGCGTCGGGAACGCCCCGAGGTCTTTTTGGGCTACACCATCAAGCCGGTGCTCTACGGCGTGTTGGCCGCCCGTCTTGCCAGGGTGCCGCGGAGATATGCCATGATCACAGGTCTGGGGTTTGCCTTTTCCGGGGAGAGCCTGGCCCGCCGGCTGGTGCAGGCGGTAGCAGAAAGGGGCTATCGCTTGGGCCTGGGCTTTTGCCAGCAGGTCTTATTCCAGAACCCCGACGACCTAAAGGTTTTTCGTGAGCGCCGCCTCTTGAATGATCCAAGCAAGGCTGTCTTGATCAACGGCTCGGGGGTTGATGTGGAACACTTTCGCCCGGAGCCCTTGCCCCAGGAGG
>JAMCQK010000031.1 GCA_023382135.1 Deinococcus sp. | reverse complement strand
GGGCAGGAAGCTCATCCCCCGACACTTCCAAGACGTGAAGCTGGAGAGCGCCCGGGTCAACCAGACCCCCTGCAACGTGAACCGGGCCAGGAAGGTGAAGCGCTGCAAACGCCTTTCCCTGGAGGCCGGCAACCAGAACTGGGAACTCCACAAAGTGGGGGACACTGTCAAGGCCAACCGGTACCCCCTCGAAGGGTACTGAGCTCCGCTGATCCCGGAGGACCCCATGCGCGTCAACCGCCAACGCCTCATGACCGAAATAGAAAAAATGGCTTCCTTTACCGATGCCCCACCTCCGGCGGTGACCAGGGTGCTCTACACGCCCACCGACATAGCTGCGCGGGCCTACTTGAAGTCGCTGTGCATGGAAGCCGGGCTCAAGGTGCGCGAGGACGCCCTGGGCAACCTCTTCGCCCGCTGGGAGGGTGCAGAAGAGGGCTTGGGTGGGGTTGGCACGGGCTCGCACATCGATGCCATTCCCTTCGCCGGGGCCTACGACGGGGTCGTGGGGGTGCTGGGGGGCCTCGAGGCCATCCGCTCCCTCAAAGAGTCGGGCTTCACCCCCCGCCGCCCGATTGAGCTCCTGATGTTCACCTCCGAGGAGCCCACCTGCTTCGGGGTAGGCTGCCTGGGCAGCCGCGCCCTGAGCGGGGCGTGGAACGCCGAACAGCTGGCGAAGCTCAGGGATGCCGAGGGCAAGAGCCTGGACGAAGCGCGGGCCGAGTCCGGTTTTTCCGGGCCGCTCGAGTCGGTCCGCTTGCCCGAGGGCTACTACTCGGCCTTCGTGGAACTCCACATCGAGCAGGGGCCGCTCCTCGAGCGTGAAGATATCCCCATCGGCCTCGTCACCGCCATCGCCGCCCCGGCCTCGCTGAGGGTGTGCCTCAGCGGGCAGGGGGGTCACGCCGGGGCCGTGCTGATGCCGGATCGCCGGGACGCGCTCCTGGCAGGGGCGGAGATCGCCCTCGAGGTGGAGCGGGCCGCCAGTTCCAGCGGCGCTCTTGACACCGTGGGGACCACTGGCATCTTCAACGTTCACCCCGGAGCCATCAACAGCATCCCCAGCCGGGTTGAATTAGGCATCGACATCCGCGACGTTGACGGGGAGAGGCGCGACCGGGTAGTTGCTCAGGTCATCGGGGCGATCCAGGCGATCTGCGAGCGCCGGGGCATCGGTTACGAGATTGACACTTTGAACGCCGACCCTCCGGCCCTGAGCGGGGAAGCCGTGCTGGCCGCGCTCGAGGCTTCGGCTCAGGAACTCGGTCTCGCCTACAAGCGGATGGCGAGCCGGGCCTACCACGATTCGCTCTTCATGGCCCGGATCTGCCCCACGGCCATGCTCTTCATCCCCTGCAAGAACGGCTGGAGCCACCGCCCCGACGAGTACGCCGCCCCCGAGCACATCGAGCAGGGGGTAAGGGTGCTCGCCCGGACCCTGGCCCGTCTGGCCGGCTAAGCGGGGGGAACTACCTGCTGTTCCTGACATACACAGCAATAACGGCCCATTATTAGCAGAAGTCCCCCGTTCTCGGTTATTCATACCGTCGCTGATTTCTTCCCCCAGGCCATCTGTCCCCCCCCCCAGACCCCCGTTTCTGTAACCCGGTTCTCCCCTTGGGACGCTTGTCCAGAAACCAGCTGACTGAATACACTCGCCGTGGCAACCCGCTCTTGGGCACCTTGGATTTTGTCCTCCCTGATCCTGCGGGCCAAGGCCATCCGGCAGCGCATTGCCGCGTTTCGTGAGGGGGTGGTACCGGGCCAGCACCTCCAGGAAGCGGGCAAGCGGCTCAGAAACACCTGATCCCAGGGGACGGGATCGGTCTTCTGCCTGCCGTGGAAACCGGTGTAGGTATAAAGGTGTAGGTATAAAGCTGAGCTCCGGCAGCAGCTAACCAGGGGGGTGAAACCGGGGAAGCCGTGCAAACTTGCCTGTTTGCCCTGAGCCCGGATGGCCTCGAGGACCTGGACTGGTAACTGCGCAAAACCTCCGGCTAGAAAGTAACTTTGCCAGTACTCAGGTTGATCTTCTTGTCCATAAACACGCCTTGAGGCAGGCTTTGGCTCAACTGCGAACCACTATCACGAGAAAGGTCTGGTTCCGGTAAAGAACGGTTCTCGCAGCCCTTACTTTCTTTTGCCAAACCTTTGCCTAAAGCTCTTAGCCTGAGCGCGTCAGGAAAGGAGCCCGTCCTGACCACAGATCCAAAGGCTCAAAAAAGGAGCATGCATATGACTCAGAACAAGGTTTTGCTCATCGCCGCGCTTTCGTTGGCTTTAGTGGCCGGCCTGGTGCGGGCCGCAGCCCCGGTGGCGGCACAGACCAACCTTCCGGTGGTCGCACAGGCCGGTTCTACGCAGGTCGAAGACTCCAAAGAACCGGCGGCTCATGCCGAAGATCCCAAAGGCGCCACCGACACTGACGCGGTGGAGCAAGGCGACCAGAGCGGGCCGGACAACGGGGTTACCGAGGCCAACGAACCAGCTGGTTCCGATACCGACAACATACAAGAAGGCGACCAGAGCGGCCCCGACGATGCTGGCGAAGGCCCAGAGACTTCGGGAGAGTAGATAATTCCCGTTCGGCGAGGAGTGGCAAAAGCCACTCCTCGTTTTTCGTGGATGGCCTCATTGACATATAAACGACGTTTCCGAAAGCGCTGGTTCTTTCTCGCGCTGACAATATTGGTTGCGCTGGTCACCAATGCCTTAAGAATCTTCGCTGTGAGCTATACTCTGACTGAAAACACTCTAAGGTCGCAGCGCTGCCCGGCCCCCAGCTACAAAGTCAGCGACCGGGTACTGGTGATTGCGCCCCGTCTGGACGACGAAAGCCTGTGCAGTGGCGGAACTATCCAGCAGGCCCGCAAGGCTGGAGCCAAAGCGTTTATTGCATGGATGATCTCTAGGGGACGGCTTCGAGTCCGACGCCATCATGTTTAGCCACCCAGGCTAGATACCCGTGACGCGCAACCGCTGAGGCTAGGGCGAGTGCGGGGAGCGAATTTCTGTTCATGGGAACTGTTTTTCCTAAGGCAGGTAGGTTTTACCCAATCCTTACCTGTTCGTTTGACAATCAGGCTGTAAAGCGTCTGACTTGCTTGCTTGATGCAAAGTTAGAGTAAGGAGAACCTTATGCGCTTATTGCTGGTCGAAGATGATCCCCGCTTGGCCGACCTAATCATCGAGGGGCTAGCTGAAGATGGTTTGGTTGTCGAACACGCACCCAGCGCCACAGCCGGGGACGCTATGAGCGGACTACAGATCTACGATCTAATTGTCCTTGATGTAATGTTGCCCGAAGGCCGACAAGCGGGGTTTGAACTTGCAAAAACTCTGCGGGACCGGCGGGACAACACCCCGATTCTCTTTCTGACCGCACGAGCAGACATGGACTCGAGGCTTCAAGGATTGGAAGGTGGTGGCGACGACTACCTGGCCAAGCCCTTTGACTTTCGTGAGCTCCGTGCCCGCATCCGGGCTTTGGTGCGTAGGGCTAAGGGGGGCTCAAGCAATCTGATCCGCTTGCCCCTGGGCTATACGCTCGACATCGCCGCTCATGAGATCAGCAAGGACGGCAAGCCTGTTCAGCTGACCCCCCGTGAGTACGCCCTGGTAGAGTGCTTTGCCCTCAACCCAGGCCGGGCCTATTCTCGCAATAGCCTGATCGAGCGAGCCTGGCCCGAGGAGAGCGACGTAGATTTCAAGGTGGTAGACGTGTACGTTTCCACCGTACGACGTAAATTGGGCGAGAACATGATCGAGACAGTACGCGGCATGGGATACCGCCTGGGTCGTCTCGAGCCGGGAGCCGATCAATGAGCATTTCGAGCCAGTCTTACACCCAGGCATTTGATTCCACTTGGCCCAAGTTGTGGCACTGGCAAAGCTGCGGCCCTCATCGATACACGCTATGAGCCTGCGCTGGCGGCTAACGCTTTACTACTCGGCTGTCTCGGCCGTAATTTTGCTTATTGGTGGCCTCGCGTTTTTCTTTGCACTGCGCCAAAGTCTTCGTCAGTTTCTGGACGACTCGTTGCGCGAAGCAACTACCTTTGCTGCCAGTCAGTTGGGCGGTGACGAGCGCAAACCCAGGTTCACTGAAGCGGAAAATGATCTTTTTCAAACCCGCCTGCCCGGGTCAATTGTTTTACGGTTGTTTGAGCCAAGTGGACAGGAAACTGACCGCTTCGGAATTTCACGTGTGAAAGCCCCGTTAATCGAGGGATTTGCCAGTGTGAAGAATGAGCGAGTGTATACCCTGCGCCTATCCAATGGTGCCTGGGTCCAGGCTATGCGCCCTGAGTTGGAAACCCTCGAGACTCTGAGCCGTGCACAACGGCTTCTCTTCGTAGGGCTGCCTTTGCTGCTCTTATTAGGGCTTGGGGCCGGGTATTTACTAGCAGACCGGGCCTTGAAACCCGTGGATTTAGTGGCGGGCCTTGCCAGCAAAATCGCCAACTCCGGCCGCTACCAAGAAAGGGTACCTGTGGCCCCAGGACACGACGAAATGGCCCGGCTGATCCAGACTGTCAACGCGATGCTGTCGCGCCTGGAAAGCACTATCGAACGCGAGAAAGCCTTTGCGTTGGCTGCAGCTCACGAACTCCGCACCCCACTTTCACTACTACAGGGTAGGGCCAGCCTTAGCCTTGAAAAAGAACGTAGCTCCGAACAGTACCGTGAGGCTTTAAAACAGGTCGACGCTACTAGCCGCGAACTGGTGGAGTTGGTGGAGAAACTCCTGGCTCTTGCGCGAACCAATCAGCCGCCAACACGGGTACCCATAAACCTTGCTGACATTGCTCTTGAGGTGGTCGAGGCTCAAAGTGATTTCGCTCGTAGCCGGAATATGAGGCTACATGTAGAGTTGATCAGCGCTCCCACTATTGGCGACCCCACCATGCTGCGGTTGGGGATATCAAACCTGGTACAGAATGCTATCAAGTTCGGTAGGGTGGGAGGAAACGTGTGGGTAAGCAACGGGAATAGCACAGGCAAGGCATGGATCGAAGTAGCCGACGATGGCCCTGGTATCCCCGAGACCGAACTCCAGCGCCTGCTTCAACCCTTTGAACGGGGTCAGGGGCTTCAAGCAGTGGGCGGCACGGGCTTGGGCCTCGCTTTAGCCACCGCCATAGCAGAACAGCACGATGGGCGATTAGAGCTGAGCAGGTCGGAGCAAGGTGGTTTGAGTGCAGTTCTTTGGCTGCCAACAAAGCCAGAAGTACCGGTTAAATAGCCTGGACCATGTGCTGAGACACCGCCGCTAAGGCCTCAAAGTCGGAGTTTATCTGCGCTTGGCCAGAAAGTTGCTCCCACTATTACCCCAACTATGCAGCTCTAAATAAGGGTCTTCAACGCCTAGCGTGCCAACTGGAGTCTTCCCGGGTAACCAAGCTTGTTCCAGGACCTCAGCGGCTTGACCAACGAGTTGGGGCGGTAAGGTTAGGCAAAAGAGCACTGGGTCTGCCGGGTGATCCTTCATAAAAGACAAGCACTCGGGTACTAGATCGCCTAAGCAGTAATTACTGCTCTAGGAAAAGGGCTGCCAGACATTAGGGTCAAAACCCTGGGTGAAACTTTTCAGCGCTTCCTCGAGACGGGTCAGAAACTGCTCACAAATCCAGATTTCTACAGCGTAGCCAAAGACTACGGCCCGTTTCAAAGCCCGAGCGTACAAAGCCAATAAAGACGAGTATTAGCAACCTCCAGGTAAGGTCGCCGGTAGTGCCCAGAATAACCAAGGTAAAATTCATCGCCATGCCTTCAGCTATACACCCAAGTATGGCTTTGGTGAAGATGATTGCTTCCGCTCCTTGGGAGCTTCACGATAGTGGCTAAACTAGGCAGCACCTCAGAGGGGGTGTTGTTGGTTGTCCAGAACGATACAGAATCGCTATGCCAAGCATTCGAAGATTTCAGGGGCAAGTCACGCCGGTTGCTTAAGTACTTTGCTGCCGATCTGTATGCAGGACAGATAGCTGAGTTGGCGGGCCTCAATCGCAGTACCGTAGATCGTTACCTGAAAGCTACCGAGTACGTATAGCTGAGTCCTGTGAAGCCGCCCCTCCTTTCTCGGGAGAGGTTGAGGGGATTAATCCTTCTTTAGCCCGCGCAGAGTTACAGGTAAACGGGGACGGGGAGCGTTGGGCAAGACTATCGTCTTCGGTATCTTCAAAGGTAACGGCAAGGCATACACAGAGATTGTTCCCAATACCAAACAAACCACGCTAGAACGCATCATTCGCGGCAAAGTAGCGCTGGAATCGGTAGTTTACTCGCATGGTTGGCGGGGGTATGACGGACTGCTGGACGTGGGTTACGACAAATACCTGTATGCTGATCACCCCACAACGAGCTTCTCCGGGATGGCGTCCACATCAATGGCGTTGAGGGTTTCTGGAGTTCTGCCAAAACCTGTCTGTCCAAGTTTTATGGCTTCCTGAGCATACCTTCTACCGTTCTTCCAGGTCCACCAACCCAGGATTGGTCTTCAAACCCAGCAGCCACGAGGCTGCTGACAGTGCCCGCTCGGGCCGGCCCTCGGTTGCCAAAACCAGGCAGCTATATAACCCCTCGCGCACTAAAAGTTCGTCAATCTGTAACAGCGCACTACGCACTGCCCGGATCTGCCGGATGATCTCGAGGGCGGGGTCCCCGTGCCCGACCATCCGCCGTATGCCATCAAGATGGCCCTGGGTGGTAGCCAGGCGGGTCAACACCTGTTCACGAGGCCCCGCTCGCATTGATGCCTCCCTAGTGATGATGGCCGTCGTGCTCGCGGCCAGTGTGCCCAGCGTTTTTGACGTACTTCTGTGGCTGGGCATCGAACGCCTTTTTGCAGCCGGGGCCGCAGAAGTAGTAGGTCTCGCCTTGGTGTTCCGATTTACCTGCAGCCTGTTTGGGGTCCACCATCATGCCACACACGGGGTCTTGCACTTCTTGTGCCATATAGTCCTCCTGGATTAATGCCACGCTCTAGACGATTCCGCCACACTGGGTTCTGGCCAGCACCGAGCTAGCCTGCCTGCGATTACCTTGAGGGGTTCTCTGGCTGGTTTCACCTCCACTGCCTTGGCCCAGAAATAGCGATCACTGGGCAGGGCTCGATCAACCGCTGCTGGATACTGAGAAGCCGTGGGCTTACCAGTATCAACGGCAGCCACGGCTACCCGCCCCAGAAAGACACCGGCCACATCCCATCCATGCCCAACAGGGCGTTGCGGGTCCGGCTGGCGCAATTGGTATAGCCGGTCTCGCTGAGGCTCAGAGCAGTACTTTGTCACAAAGCCTCCAGGTCCAAGCTTCTCAAGCTGCCCGGCATACTTGAAGGGTTCCTGGTGAAGGTTCACGCCCCCTTCTGCTAAGCCGTCACTACCACCTTGCCCCGCAACATGCCCATCTGGCACTGGAAGGGGATTTCTCCCACTTGCTCTGGGGTGAACTCAACGGTAACCGTCTCCCCTTCGGGCAGCCTGGCTGATTTGTTGATCTTATCAAAAACCACCATTTCGCTGCATAAAGCCGATTCCTGCCGGTTGAAGTGAAGCCTGACCGGTCTGCCTCTTTTGACCACGATTACATCCGGATCGTAGCCGCCCTTAACTTTGATGTTGACCTCTTGTAAACCGCTCACCTCGGCCGCAGCCACACCCCTCTTTCTGTAGAGCCAGAAGTAAGCGACAATCCAGGCAATAGCCGTAAGCCCAACAAAATTGACTAAGATCTGCGTCCAGTTCATAGCTACCTCCTCAAGCTACGCCCGCGCTTTGGCGGGCTCTGAAACTACGCGCATTGAAGTAGCGCAGACGGTTGGCGTTCCCCACCACCGTGATGCTGGAGGCCGCCATTGCCGCACCGGCCAAGACTGGTGAAAGCAGGATACCGAAGAAGGGGAACAGGATGCCGGCAGCCACAGGGATGCCTAAAGCGTTGTAGATAAAGGCCCCAAAGAGGCTTTGCTTGGCGTTCCTCATGGTGGCTTTTGAGGTTTCGATGGCGTAGGCCACTCCCTTGAGGCTGCCGCCAATCAGGGTAATGTCGGCGGCCTCGATGGCCACGTCGGTGCCGGTGCCGATGGCGAAGCCCACGTCGGCTTCCACCAGCGCGGGAGCGTCGTTGATGCCGTCGCCCACCATGCCCACCTTCTTGCCCTCGGCCTTGAGGCTGTGGACTTGCTGGGACTTGTCCTCGGGCAGCACTTCTGCCAGCACGCGGGTAATCCCCACCTGCTTGGCAATAGCATGGGCGGTCCGCTCGTTGTCGCCCGTGAGCATGATGACCTCGAGGCCCATCTGCCGCATGACCTGGATGGCCTCGATAGAGTCTTCCTTGATGGTGTCGGCCACCGCCACCACACCTGCGGCCTTGCCGTCCACCATCACGTACATGGCGGTCTTTCCCTCGCCTTGCAGGCGCAGCACCGCTTCGGCCAAGGCACCGGCCTCGATCCCCTGGCGCTGCATCAGCTTGAGGTTACCTACCAGCACGCGCTTGCCTTCTACCGTGGCCTCGACCCCGTGCCCGGGGATGGCGTTAAATTCGCTCGGTTCGGCGGCCTCGAGGCCCCTGCTCTTCGCGCCTTGAACAATCGCTTGGGCGAGCGGGTGCTCGGAGAGCCTGTCGGCCGAGGCCGCCAGGCGCAGCAGTGTTTTTTCATCAAAACCCATTGCGGGCACCACGTCGGTTAGTTCGGGTTTCCCCTTGGTGATGGTGCCGGTCTTATCCAGTACAACGATTTTGAGCGCCGACGCGGTTTGCAAGGCCTCACCGTTGCGAATCAGCACACCGTGCTCAGCCGCCTTGCCGAGCCCAGCCACCAACGAAAGCGGTACGGCCATGCCCACCGCACAGGGGCAGGCAATGATCAGCACGGTGACCGCGGTGACCACCGCATAAGCCAGCGCCGGGCTCGGGCCGAAGTTGAACCAGGCCAGGAAGGTGAGCACGGCGATGATCATCACCGTGGGCACGAAGTAGCCCGAGACCACGTCCACCATACGGGCGATGGGAGCCTTGGAGCCCATTGCGTCTTGTACCATCTTGACGATCTGCGCAAGCGCAGTGTCCTTTCCCACTTTGGTGGCTTTGAATTTAAAGCTGCCGGTGGTGTTCACCGTAGCCCCAATCACCTCGTCACCCACCTGCTTGTCCACCGGCAGGCTCTCGCCGGTAATCATGGACTCATCCAGCGCCGAACGGCCCTCCACGATCACACCGTCCACCGGAATCTTCTCGCCGGGGCGCATAACCACGATGTCCCCAACTACCACTTCCTCTACCGGAATCTCGGTTTCCCGGCCGTTCCTCACCACCCGGGCGGTCTTCGCCTGCAGGCCGACCAGCTTCCTGATGGCCTGACTGGTCTGGCCCTTGGCCCGCACTTCAAGGGCCTGCCCCAACACCACCAGTGCCGTTACCACGGCGGTTACGTCATAAAAGGGCTCGGCGGTTCCTTCGGGGAAGAGCCGGGGGAAGATCAGGGCGATGGTGGAGTACAACCAGGCTGCCCCGGTGCCCAGGGCGATCAGGGTATTCATGTCGGCAGCGTGGTGTTTGAAGGCCGACCAGGCCCCGGTGAAGAACTGCCTGCCTGAGTAGAACATTACCGGAAGGGTTACCGCACCAGAGAGAATCCACAAGAGCCTGACCAGGCCCTCGGAAACGTCGCTGGAAAAGAGGCTGGGCAAGTACAGCCAGCTAATCTTGGGATAAGCCACCGCCACGGTAGGAATAGAGATAAAGGCCGCAAACCAGAACTTGGCCATCAGGTTGCGGTATTCCCTGGCATGGGCGGCGCTTTCCTTGTCGGTTGTTGGCTGTTGCTCCAGGAGATGCGCGGCCTGGTAGCCTGTGGCCTCTACGGCCGCTTGGATGGTGGCGAAGTCGATGGCTCCGGGAAGGTACTGGATGCTGGCAATCTCGGTGGCGGGGTTGACGTTGGCCTCGAGCACACCCGGCAGTACCCGCAGGCCTTGCTCAATCCGGCTCACGCAACTGGCGCAGTGCATCCCCTCAATGTGAACGCTTAGCTCAGCCTGGTGAACTAAAAACCCATCTCTTTGTGCAGCGCTGATAATCTGCCCCAGTTGCACGCGGTTTGGATCGTAGGTCACGTGCGCTTGAGCCTGGCTCAAGCTAATGTGTACTTGCTCGACACCGGGGATTCCACTCAATGTTTTCTGAAGGTCGGCAGATGAAGCTGCTCCCTTTGCCGCCCGCAAAGGCAGGCGTATAGTTGTGCCGATTTTCGTAAGGTCAAAGTTTGTATACATGTAGGCCCCCCGATCCCAATCTTAGCTTACCCCACCCCAGGGGGGGAGGGATTGTGACAAATGTCCCACGTTCCTGCCTCCAGGACAGACACCATGCCCGCAGGCACCGCCGGGGCAATACCTGGGAACTGTTGCGCGGTCAAAACAACCCTGCTGCTCGCCAGGACCGTACAAACTCCCTCCAAGCGTCCCTGAAAGCCTCGCGCCCCCGTTCTGGACAGAGCAGACTCCAGATCCTGCCAGAACCACGCGGTAGGCCTTGAACATTTACGCTCTCCCAATAAGGCTCTTGGTGGGCGTGAGCATAACCGGCCAATACGTCTGCAGGTCTACTACCTCATTAGGTCAGCAGGCTTGTTGTTGGATTCAACCCAAGCCTTCGCCTCGTACCAACCTCAGAAGTTGCTTCGCGAGCAGCAGCGCCTCGGGGTAGGGTTGTTGCCAAACGTTGCGGCCAAAAATAAGGCCGGCCGCTCCAGCCTCGAGCGCCAGTCTGGCGTGAGACAGGGCTTCTTCTTTGGACCGCCTGCTCCCCCACCCGAGGCAATCACCAGGGCCCGGCCTGCCATTTGAACAACTCTACGCATCGCCTCTAGAGGTGGGACTGCCAGCTCCCGGTATCCTCCCGGATACTGGTCCTTCCGTGTTGGATCGTAGTGGGGTATGTTGACTTTTATTACGTCAGCTCCCAGCTCGAGGGCCACTCTTGCTGCGTACTCCACAGCGAAGGGCGAGTCCTTGCCGCCTCTTTTCTCGACATCCTTGCCCCTCGGGTAGGCCCAAACAATCACGGGTATGCCGTAGCGGGTAGCTTCCTCGCGCACTCGCTCGAACTGGGCAATGTCGCGAGATGCTGGCAATCTCGGTGGCGGGGTTGACGTTGGCCTCGAGCACACCCGGCAGTACCCGCAGGCCTTGCTCAATCCGGCTCACGCAACTGGCGCAGTGCATCCCCTCAATGTGAACGCTTAGCTCAGCCTGGTGAACTAAAAACCCATCTCTTTGTGCAGCGCTGATAATCTGCCCCAGTTGCACGCGGTTTGGATCGTAGGTCACGTGCGCTTGAGCCTGGCTCAAGCTAATGTGTACTTGCTCGACACCGGGGATTCCACTCAATGTTTTCTGAAGGTCGGCAGATGAAGCTGCTCCCTTTGCCGCCCGCAAAGGCAGGCGTATAGTTGTGCCGATTTTCGTAAGGTCAAAGTTTGTATACATGTAGGCCCCCCGATCCCAATCTTAGCTTACCCCACCCCAGGGGGGGAGGGATTGTGACAAATGTCCCACGTTCCTGCCTCCAGGACAGACACCATGCCCGCAGGCACCGCCGGGGCAATACCTGGGAACTGTTGCGCGGTCAAAACAACCCTGCTGCTCGCCAGGACCGTACAAACTCCCTCCAAGCGTCCCTGAAAGCCTCGCGCCCCCGTTCTGGACAGAGCAGACTCCAGATCCTGCCAGAACCACGCGGTAGGCCTTGAACATTTACGCTCTCCCAATAAGGCTCTTGGTGGGCGTGAGCATAACCGGCCAATACGTCTGCAGGTCTACTACCTCATTAGGTCAGCAGGCTTGTTGTTGGATTCAACCCAAGCCTTCGCCTCGTACCAACCTCAGAAGTTGCTTCGCGAGCAGCAGCGCCTCGGGGTAGGGTTGTTGCCAAACGTTGCGGCCAAAAATAAGGCCGGCCGCTCCAGCCTCGAGCGCCAGTCTGGCGTGAGACAGGGCTTCTTCTTTGGACCGCCTGCTCCCCCACCCGAGGCAATCACCAGGGCCCGGCCTGCCATTTGAACAACTCTACGCATCGCCTCTAGAGGTGGGACTGCCAGCTCCCGGTATCCTCCCGGATACTGGTCCTTCCGTGTTGGATCGTAGTGGGGTATGTTGACTTTTATTACGTCAGCTCCCAGCTCGAGGGCCACTCTTGCTGCGTACTCCACAGCGAAGGGCGAGTCCTTGCCGCCTCTTTTCTCGACATCCTTGCCCCTCGGGTAGGCCCAAACAATCACGGGTATGCCGTAGCGGGTAGCTTCCTCGCGCACTCGCTCGAACTGGGCAATGTCGCGGTCTTGAGCAGGTGATCCTACATACAAAGTGTAGCCAATGGCCAGGGCACCCAGACGGAGGGCATCCTCGACGCGGGCGGTAAGTGGACTGAACGCCTCTTCATCGGAGGGTATGCCGGTCTTGCCGTTGAGCTTTAGTACCAGGGGAACCTGTTCGGCATAGGTGGGCAGGTATTTCTCGGCTAGTCCAAGGTGCACCGCAATGGCTGAGAAATCGGACTCTAACACTAGGCGAAACTGATGCTCTGGGTTGGCCGCCTCTGAAGCATCCAGAAAATCTATGGGGCCGTGTTCTAGGCCTTGGTCAATGGGCAGTATGGCTAGCCGTCCTCCTGTGCGATTCAATAAGGCGCGCAGTCTGCTTCGCTTGCCAATGGATAGGTGGCTGAGATCAAACATGCCCTGCTGTGTTTGGAGCGTACATACCTCCTCGAATGGTTGCTTGGCGGCAACCCGCAGACCACACTTCCTCGCATGGCCTCACATGACTAAGGTTTACCCTACCCCTCCTGGGGTGGATAGGCCAGTTGTCCCTGATACCAAAGCCTGTTTGGAAGTACCTCTTGCGGTTTGTTGCGGCGTGCTGCAGGTGAAAGCCCTTGCAGAAAGGCCGGTGGAAGCAGGATGCCCTGGGATAACGCGCTTCACCGTACCGTTGGCCAGCTGGCGCAGCTGTAGGCCAGGCCGTAACGCGTAGCACACTGGGAATACGGTTCTCAGAACTGCTTGCGGGAGCCCGGGTCGCCACAGCCAAGGCAAATATACTCCCACCAGGGGAGGGATGAGGCACGCTTTCCCTGGAGGAAAGTGAGGGTAATGCCTAAAACTTTGCGTTTACTCCCCTGCCAGGCAACAGGTGGGGTTGTTCCGATTCGCCCATTAGCGGGAGAAAACGGTGGCCAAGAACCAAAATACGGGTGGTTTCCTTCGGAGGCAGAGCTGATCGCAACTCAACTGCACAATATTCCCAGACTGTACCTGCGGACCGGTGCTCGGACCCTTGGGCGGGACTTTTGACCCTATATCCCACCCCACCAGGGGTGGGATTATCCCGGCATGGGATGCGCTCACGGATCTAACCCTCAAAACAAACCGGCAGTCGGTTCGGAAGAAGAGCTCAAGCATATAGACCACAAACCCCGACTCCCCAAAACCTACCTCTGGGTTGTTGCTCTAGCTCTTGGTGTCGGGCTTTATCTGGTTTACCCCGCTGCACTACCTTACCTGCTAGTAGGGGGCATGCTGCTGATGCACCTGGGGGGCCACGGACATGGGTCGCATGCCCCTTCCCGCCCGCACGCTGCCAGACCCCAGCCCCAGCCGATGCAGCAACCGGACACGAACCCGGGCGACCCCGCTACGCACGAAGCTGGGAGGGGAAACAATGAGCCGCGCTGCCACTGATACGGTCTTATGCTAACTGCTCCGCATTCATTCTATACGACAGCCACAAACCCTCGTGCTCCTGCTGGCCGGCTAAACAGACCATGTGGCCCGTTTAACGCAAAGCGGTATGAGGGCTCCAACAGGCAGGTCTGGCCATGAACCTGTGGCACCTGACCCCCGATACCCCCCGCTTGCCCAGGCGGGTGAGCCGGTGGCTCTGGAAATCGGCACCTGGCCAATTGAACCGGGGCAGAGCGTCTGGGTGGAGTACCGCCTCGAGCACCTCGATGGCACCTTGAGGGAGGGGCGGGCTGAGGCCCTGTGGCAACACAACCAGGGCGAGAACAGCTACTGGCGGGTTGAACTGGGTCCCTTTGGGAAGGGCGATCGGGTGGTTTACCGGGCCCTGGGCAAGTCTCCCGCAGGGTGGGCGGAAAGCCCTAAAACCACCTTCAGGGTAGGCCCCAAGCTTTACCTGTCCCTTATGTGGCACCAGCACCAGCCCATCTACAAAGACACCTCCCACCCCGAGCCCGGGGGTAGCTATCGCCAGCCCTGGGTGAGGCTGCACGCCATCCGGGATTACTACTCGATGGCCGCGCTGGTGGCCGCACACCCCGGTGTTCACCTCACCCTGAACCTGACCCCGCTTTGTTGTGGCAGCTCGAGGACTACCTGGAGCATGGAGCTACCGACCTGGCCCAGGAGCTTACCCTGAAACCCGTCGAAGCCTTGAGCCCAGAGGAGCAGGAGCGAGTTCTGGCCGGGTTCTTCGACGCCGACTGGCACCACCAGATCTACCCTCACCCCCGCTACCGTGAACTCTTCACCCAGCGCAGCGAAGGAAAGCCCTTCAACGCCCAGGACTTGCGTGACTTGCAGATGTGGTTCAACCTGAGCTGGTTTGGGCTCGAGTTCCGCGAAGGCCAGGTGGAACTGGTCACCGGCGAGGTGGCTTCCGCACAGCGCTTCGTGAACAAGGAGCGTGGTTTCTCACAGGAAGACCTCGAGGCCATGCTGGCCGAGCAGTACAAGATCATGCGGGCGGTCGTTCCGCTACACAAAAAATTACAAGAACAGGGGCAGGTTGAAGTGTCCACCACGCCTTTCTATCACCCCATTTTGCCCTTGCTGGTGGATACTGACCAGGCTGCCATAGACCGGCCTGGTGCCAGTCTCCCGCGCCGCTTCGCTTACCCCCAAGACGCCGAGGCCCAGGTGCGGCGGGCGGTGGAATACTATACCCACCAGTTTGGGCGGCCCCCCAAAGGCATGTGGCCGGCCGAGGGGGCGGTGGCCCAGTTTGTGTTGCGTTATTTTGCCCGACAGGGAATTAGATGGTTGGCTACCGACCATGGCGTGCTGATGCGCTCGGGGCGGTGGGGCTACGACACCCGCGACCCCGAGGTGCTGTGCCGGCCCTACCGGGCCGAGGAGGGTGGCGAGGTTCTCAGCCTCTTCTTCCGCGACGCCGCCCTCTCTGACAATATCGGCTTCCGCTACCAGGGCTGCAAGGACTTTGGCCCGGTAGCCAAGGCTTTCGTCGAGGAGATCAAGGAGCGCTTCACCCGCTGCCTCACCAGCGAAGAAGACCGGGTGCTCCCGGTAATCCTCGACGGTGAGAACGCCTGGGGGGCTTACTGCGAGGATGCCCGGCCCTTCCTGCAGGTACTGTATGGGCTCTTGGAACAGGACCCTGGGATCGAGACCGTCACCTTTGCTGAATACCTGGAAGGCAACCCCGCACGCGGCATTGCTCCCCACCCCTTAGAAACGCAGGCCAGGGTTTATGACCTCTTCACCGGCTCCTGGATTGACGAGAACGGCTCCACGCCGGGAGTAGACCTGGGCACTTGGATCGGCGAGGAAGAGGAAAACCGGGCCTGGGAACTGCTCCTGGAAGCCAGGGAAACCCTCGAGCGCGCCGGGGCCACCCCCGAATCAGCCCTCGCAGCCTTCGAGGCCATGTACATGGCCGAGGGCAGTGACTGGTTCTGGTGGTTCGGCGACGACCAGGACTCCGGCAACGACGCCGAGTTCGACGAGCTGTTCCGCACCCACCTGAAAAACGTCTATCGGGGCGCGGGCTTGAATCCCCAGGCGGTACTCGAGGGTCACATCGTGCCCCAGACGGTAGTCTGGACTTTTGCCAGGCCGGTGGGACGCGTCCAGCCCGGCGACCGGCTCAGCATCCAGACCAACTGCCGTGGTGTGCTCAATTGGTGGTGGGATGGGCAGGAGGCTAAGTCTGCTGCGCTCTCCCCGGTAGGGGGGGTGATGGCCGGGGTACGGCGCTACCAGCTCA
>JAMCQK010000086.1 GCA_023382135.1 Deinococcus sp. | reverse complement strand
GGTTATTTATCTTGCGCACGAGCTGGGCGTGGGAGATGCTGTCACCTTTGCCGGCGCGGTGCCGTATAGCCAGGTGGGCGGCTACTACCGTCTGGCGGAACTTTTTCTGTTTGCTAGCGAGACCGAAACCCAGGGCCTGGTGCTGTGGGAAGCCGAGGCCATGGGGGTACCGGTGGTCACGGTGGGTGCGGAAGGAACCCTTTCCGGGGTAGACCCCGGAAAAACCGGTTACCTGGTTGCCCCTAAAGACAGCCGGGCCATGGCCGCATATGCGGTCCAGCTATTGCAGAACGAAGAAATGCGGCTCCGCTTTGGCCTCGAGGCCCGCCATTTTGCCGAGAGCCGCAGCGCCTCGCGGGTCGCCTTGAAAGTGGTGGAGGCCTACGATGAAGCCAGCGAGATTTTACGGGCCGAACCCAGCAGGCTCAGCATTCCCATGCCCCGGCTGCCGAGGGCTGAGACATGAGACCCAGCGTCAGCGTGGTGGTACCCGCCCGAAACGAAGAAAAGTTTTTGGGGCCTTGTCTCGAGTCCATCTTGCGGCAGCAGCCCCCGGCGGATGAAGTGATAGTGGTGGACAACGCCAGCACCGACCGCACCGCTGAAATTGCCCGGGGCTACGGGGTAAAAGTGATTCGTGAAGACCGCCTTGGGCTGCATCACGCCAGGCAGGCAGGCCTCGAGGCCGCCCGCTCTGAAGTGGTTGCCGCCACCGACTCCGACTGCATCGTCAAGCCTGGCTGGATTGAAGCCATAAAGCAGGCATTTACCGACCCATCAGTGGTAGAGTCCTACGGCGCCCTGGAGTTCTTTGATGCCCCCTGGCTGGACCAGAAGCTCTCCCGCTACGGGTACCCCTTCTTTCTTTCAATCATGGACAAGCTGGGCCAGCCAAACACAGCTGGGGGCAACCACGCGGTCCGCCGGCTGGTTGCGCTGGAAGCCGGCGGCTATGACGTCCCCTACGGAGAAGACCTGCGGCTGATGCTCAAGCTCAAAGAACGCGGCAAGATTGTCTACCTTCCCGGCCAGCGAGTCTTGACCTCCGGACGCAGGCTCAAGCGCGGACGCTGGAAAATGTATGGTATTCACCTGCGCAACATCTGGCGAAGACTTAGAGGCCTGCCCGAAGACTACGGCGCCGATTATTATGCCGAGAGGGAAAAGGCCGGCCCATGAAAATTCGTTTTCCGTGGTCGCATCCGGGCCAAGTGATCCGAGCGCTGGTTGCGGTGGGATTGGTTGAAGCCGCGCGAAACGCTTTCCTGATTGGAATACTCAGCAGCGCGACCGGTCAGGAATATCTTGGTGTAAACAAGGCGGCGGCCGGTTTGCTGTATAGCCTGCACTTGTTCGCCGACCTTTTCTTGAAGGGTCCCACCGCCTGGATAAGCAACCGCCTTGGCTTTGGCCGGATCCTGCTTTTTTCCAGCGTCAGCGCGCTTTTTTTTACAACCACCATCCTTGGCTCTACATCACTGCCGCTTTGGCTGCTACTGGTCCTCTGGGGGTTTTTAGTCAGTCCGCTCTGGCCAAGCGTGCTTGCCTTTGCCAATTCCCGGGCTATTCCGGGAAAAGAAAGCAGGGCCGCCACCTGGGCCTTTGCCTTTAGCGCCCCCCTTGCAGGCCTGAGCGGCATCGCTATGGTTTATTTGTATCCCGCCAAACCCGAACTTGGCGCGCAAATTTTGTACTGGGGACAGATGGTCACAATTCTGTTTGCCATAACTCTGGTGAGCCTTAAGATCCCTTTGATTAAGAAGAAAGAATTAGGTTACCGGTGGACCAAATTAGCGATTCTATTGCCGGCCGCATTCTGCCAACAACTCGCCCCCAGCCTGTTCAACCCCGTGCTTTCAACCTACCTGCATGAGATGAAGCTGGGTCCCCTCATGCTGGGAATAACAGTTGTTATTGGAGCGGTTGTGGGTTTTTTCCTTATGCACCAAGGGGCGCGCTTTGCCGACCGCAGGGGGCCCCGGGCTGTCCTGATCTTGGGTGTTGCCCTAATGGCCACGACCGGCTTCTTCCTTGCCAGGCAGGATCCCTCGTTTTTCCCCTGGATAGGCCTGCTGGCAGGGGCAGCTATTTCGCTTTTCGTTGCGGGTTGGAATGGGTTGGTTGTGCAAGTCCTTCCGCAAGCCGAGCGCGCGACCGCCTGGGGAGTATTGATGAGCGTTGAAGCCCTGGGGCAGACTGCCGGGCCGACATTAGGTAGTTTGGCGCTCGCCGAATTTGGGCTACAGGGACCGTTCATTTTAGCCGCATACATTATGGTGGCGGTGGGGGTCTTTTACCTATGGGACTTTTGGCGTTCGCGGTAATCACAGCCATCGCGTACGCTGTTAGCGACATCATTTGGCGCTGGATGGGCGTGGGCTCGCTCTCATGGGGTTCACGGCGGAACCCGAAGATAGCGCTTACCTTTGACGATGGCCCCTCCGAGCACACCCAGGCAATTCTTGAGTTGCTGGCCCGCCACCAGATTCGCGCCACTTTTTTTCTTACCACCAGTAGGGCCGAAGCGTATCCGCAACTGGTGGAAGCAATCAAAAGCCGCGGCCACCAGGTTGAAGCCCACGGCTACTGGCACCGCCCGGCCGTTCTTATGATGCCCTGGACCGAGTGGGTTCATATTCACAGAAGCCCGGGAAAGCTTTATCGGCCTCCCATGGGCATCCATTCGCCCTTCACCCGCCTGTTCGCAACGCTTCTCGGCAAGAAGGTGGCGCTGTGGGACCTCGAGTCCCAAGACTGGCTGGACAAGGACCCCAAGGCGCTTTGCGAGCGCATGATTTCCTACCTAAAGCCTGGATCAGTAGTGCTGCTCCATGACCGGTACGCGCGCACACTTAGACTGCTCGACCTTTTTGTTCCCAGGATTACCAAGCTTGGTTATCAGCCAACCACCCTAGATGACCTGGGCTGCGCGCCGCTTTCCTTCAGGCGGGGCCTGCAGCGCGCCCTGCAGGGCTTCGACGAGCGCTATTTCAGGCGGCACCAGGCGGTCAGGGCGGGGCTGAAACCCTTCAGCATGCTTCGAATCGAAAAACATCCTTTTCCTGGACCCGCTACGCCGGAGTTTCCTGTTGGTACACCCGCAATACTCATTCACATCGAGTCACCCAGGGTTTCTGAACTGGATCCTCTGGAGGTGCTTCGGACATTTAGGCAGACCTTGCGGGAAGTGGCGGAGCATGTTGCGGCTGACCCAGAGGTAAAGCT
>JAMCQK010000163.1 GCA_023382135.1 Deinococcus sp. | reverse complement strand
AGCGCACCTGAAAATCTGGCCGGCGGCGTGGTCAGCGTCAGGGATGGCGGAGTGTTTGTGGGCCAGGCGGTCATGCAGGATACCGCCAAGGGTACGCTAGCCAAGCTTTCTTTGGGTAGGGACCCGGAGGGGCGCGCCGAGCGCAAAGCTGAGCTGCTCTCAGGCAACAAGTACCGTGTGAGCACGGTGGTACGCAACAGCAAAACCTATCCAGTGGAGGTTGAGCTTTACGAAACTTTCCCCCAGCCCTTCACCTTGCAATTTGACGGGGCGGACAGGGTGCCGGAGGGTTACCGCATCAAGTTTGTGCTGGCGCCGGGGGAGAGCCGGACACTGGTTTACACCGTTACGCTGCAGCAGCGCTAGCAAAGAAGTCTTGCGGTAAAGTGGCGGGGTGAGACCCGAACTACTCTACCAGCTGAAGTTTATCTCGGACCTGGCCGAGGGGCCAGGAGGCCTGCCTCTGTTCGTCCTCAGCGACATCGAGCGCCCCGAAAACGAGCCCCCCCGCTACCGTTCGCGGCTTTGCACCTGGGACGGGGGCCTCAAGTTTTTAACCCAAGGCGAGGCCAAAAGCCCCAAGTGGAAGGGCGGGTACATCTACTTCACCCGCAAGGTGGACAAGGCCAGCCAGCTGTTCCGCTTGCCGCTTTCCGGTGGCGAGCCTGAGCAGATAACTAAGGCGGCTGGCCGAGGGCTGAGCTACGAGCCCAGCCCGGATGGTAAGAGCGTGGCGCTGCTCTCGCGCGGGGATTACCAAGCACCCAAGCCGGACGAACCCAAGGTGTACACCAACTGGCCGTACAAGTTCGACGGCCGGGGCCTGCTGCCCGCCAGGCCTCGAGGCCTGTGGCTCTTCAGTGACGCCGAGCCCAG
This sequence comes from Deinococcus sp., assembly GCA_023382135.1. Classification (GTDB taxonomy): domain Bacteria; phylum Deinococcota; class Deinococci; order Deinococcales; family Thermaceae; genus JAMCQK01. The sequence continues at coordinate 2,358 of JAMCQK010000163.1, read as the reverse complement.
GCTTCTTGCCGAAGGCCCGGAAGACATCGAAGAGCTTGCCTGGCTGCCGGACAGCAGCGGAATTGTATATGTGGCTCCCGGCTCGGCTAAAGAAAAATGGAGCTGGCTGCAGCGGGCGTATCAGGTAGATCTATCGGGAAACAAGCGCGAGCTCTTTGGTGGTATTGGCCCGATCACCGGCCTCGAGGCCGAGCCTGCAGGCAAAGGCCTGGTCTACCTAGCCCACGCGCATGAACACGGCGGAGGAACCGAGCTAAGCCTGTACTACCGGCCTTTTGGCGGCGAGCCGCTGCGGCTGGCCGAGGGCTCGTTCCGCAACAGCCTTAACTCCGACTGCCGGTATGGCGGCTACTTCCAGAACCCGCGCTTTGCTCCCGATGGCACGGTTCATCTGGTGGCCACCCAGCAAGGCGTGGCACGGCTGTTGCGGGTGACGCTCTCGGGCGAAGTTGAAGCAGTATCCGCACCGGACCAAAGCGTGGCAGCTTTTGCATTCCCTGGAGCAGACCCCTACCTGCTTTGCGAGTCGTTTACCTCTGCTCCCAGGCTTTTCAAGGGCGCCGAACTTCTCTACGATCCAAACCCAGATGAGCTTGGCGTTATGGCCGCCCCGCAAACAATTTCCTGGACAAGCCCCCAAGGGCACACAGTTTCCGGCTGGGCCCTCTTGCCAGAGGGGGCTGGGCCGCATCCGGTTGTCCTATATATCCACGGCGGCCCGCACACGGCATTCGGTTCCGCGCTGGTACACGAATTCCAGTGTTACCGCCAGGCGGGCCTGGCGGTGCTCTACTCGAACCCCAGAGGCTCCACCGGCTACGGCCAGGCTTTCGCAAACTTGAATCACCGCTGGGGCCAGGATGACGAGGCGGACCTGATGGGTTTTCTGGACTATGCACTCGCGACACTGCCACTGGACGCAAGCCGTGTAGGCGTGGCGGGGGGATCGTACGGCGGTTTCATGACCAACTGGCTCTGCGCGCGTTTTCCTGGGCGCTTCCGGGCCGCGGTCACCGACCGCAGCATCTGCAACTGGACCAGTTTTTTTGGCGCTTCCGACATTGGACCCCGTTTTACCTACTTAGAGCTTGGCGCGGCGCCTTGGCAGGACCCCGAGGTGCTATGGCAAAAAAGCCCGTTAAGACTGGCGCACCAAGTGAAAACCCCCACGCTGGTGGTTCACTCCGAGCAGGATCACCGCTGCCCGGTAGACCAAGGTGAAACCTGGTACACGGTGCTCTTGCACCAGGGTGTGGATGCTGAGTTTTTGCGGGTTCCAGACGAAGGGCACGAGCTCTCGAGGTCGGGCAGGCCGGACCGGCGTGTGAGAAGACTCGAGGCCTATCTGGACTGGTGGGAGCGGCACCTGCGCTAGCCCTGTGGCAACGGGCGGGCCAGCTGCCTGGTGGTCCAAACAGCTTAGCCAGTGCGGCCACGCCCCGGTTTCTCGGTTCGAGCAGGTGGAAAGCGCTACCGATTAATTTTGGGTCATGAAGTTGAGCTCTCTATCCCGGATGATAGCAAGGATCAGGCGGTAGAGGTCTTGGTCCCGGTGGTTGAAGCGGAACTCGGTTTCCTTGAGGTGGAGGTAGAAGGTCTGCTTGGGTAGACCTCGGAACTTCGCCAGACGGGTTTTGGCTACCCCCAGAACCCCTTAATGTCGTTGATGTGGGTTTTGCCGTCCAAGGACTGGTCTTCCTTGTGCCTGACCCTGAAGTGCTTGTCGTAGCCGACGTCCACCAGCCCGTCGTAGCTTTTGAAGCCGTCGGGAGTAGACGACCGAGGTGGGGTCCACCTTGCCCCGGATGACGGCCGGTAGCGTGGCCTTTTAGGCGTCGGGTGCGATCTCGGTGTAGACTCTACCCTGTCGCTTGATGAGTCCGAAGACGATGGTGTCTTCCCCGGCGCCCCACGATCCCGCCTACCCTTGACCCGCCTGGGGCCGAAGTAGGACTCGTCCACCAGGAAGTCGGCGCAGCCGATAGCCCTATGCGGCTAGCCTGTTCCACCTCGCCTTGACCCGTGAAGGGTGATTCGACCTCGAAGAACTCGACGATGCGCTCACGGATCATTCGCACATAGCGGTTGGCGGTGTTGCGGTTCAGCCTTGCAATCTCAGCGATCTGGCTGGCATCCAGGGCGGCGGCGAACGACCGCACCAACTCGCTGAACTTGGCCTCCGAGATTCTTGAACGGTAGGCATACTTGTTTTTCTGTGTCATGTTCCAGCCTCAGACTACTCTCTCGTAGCCTCAGCTAGTCATGACCCTTATTTTTGTGCCAAAGGGTATACCGTATTGATGAAATCTTAGACAGTCGCCGTGCTGAGCCGTGAAGGGTGATTCGACCTCGAAGAAC
>JAMCQK010000112.1 GCA_023382135.1 Deinococcus sp. | reverse complement strand
AGCCAGATTCACCGCTACCTGCTGGACTTTCTGCCCAGGCCGGAAGACGCCCGTCGGCCCGAGCTGGCCGAGTACGCCCGCTTGCTCCGCGACTACCCCGAGCGCGGCGGCAAGATGTTAAGGGGCGCGCTCTGCCTCTACGCCGCCCTGGCCCACGGCGCCAGTTTTGAGCGCGCGCTGCCGGTGGCAGCAGCGCTGGAGCTTTTTCAGAACTGGGCCCTGGTTCACGACGACATTGAGGATGGTTCCGAGGAACGGCGCGGCAGGCCCACCTTGCACAGGCTTTACGGCGTTCCGCTGGCGCTCAACGCGGGCGACGCATTACACGCGTTCATGTGGGCGCTTTTGGTTCATGCCAAGGCCCCACAGCCGGTTTTTTCCGAGTTCGCCGAGCTTTCCATCCGCACCGCGCGGGGACAACATCTGGAAATTTCTTGGCTGGAAGCGGCGCGCTTTGATCTGACCGGGGCCGATTACCTGGAGATGGTTTCGGACAAAGCAGCCTATTACACCGCCGCCGCCCCCCTGCGGCTTGGGCCGCTGATAGTGGGAGAAGCGCCTCCTCCGCTCTACTTGGACGCCGGCCTAAAGCTGGGTACTGGCTTTCAGATTATGGACGACGTGCTGAACCTGGCGGGAGACAACGAAAAGTACGGAAAAGAAATTGCGGGAGATGTGTGGGAAGGAAAGCGCACGCTGATTCTGCTGCACTATCTGCGGTCGTGCGCCCCCGAAGAGCGGAGCAAAGCGGAACGGCTGCTCCGCACGGCGCGTGGGTCCAAAAAGGCTGGCGAGGTGGCCTGGCTGCACTCGCGGCTGCTGCACTCGGGCGCGGTCCAGCACGCGCGGGGTGTGGCCGAAAAACTCTTGGCCGAAGGTCTGAGCGAGCTAAAAAGCTCTTTCAAAAGTCTGCCGAACCAGGAAGCCGCTCTGGCGCTGTGGGATCTGCTAGAAACCCTGGTACGGCGCGAGGCCTAGACAGGGGACAAAGCGGCAGAGGCCGGACGGTTTAGGCAAGGTGCATCGTGGGCGGCCCAGAAACAACTGGCCCTTACGGGCTGAGCGAGGCCGACTCGCACATCCGCGAACCTCTTTGTCCGGTACTGGCGGCAAAAAATCTAACAAGTTCCTCCTCAGCCCACCGACCCGGGCCCGGGCTTACCAACCAATGACGTTCTCGCAGTATCCTTGAGGTCGAGAAAGAACAGGAGGAGATGATGAAAAATCGGCTTTCGCGGCGTCTGTGGATGTTGCTAGTTGCTTTGCTGGTGGTCGTTAGCGGGCTTGCCCTGCTTCAGTCTTCGAGCGAGACCGTCTCGCTCAAAATTCTGGCCATCAACGACTTGCACGGAAACCTGCTACCCAGCAGCTTCCGCGTCCCCGACCCAAACGACCGCACCAAAACGGTCGCTGTCCAGGCGGGTGGTATCGAGGCCCTCAGCACCGTGGTCAAAAACGCGCGCGCCAGCAATCCCAACACCATCTTTGTGGGCGCAGGCGATCTGATTGGCGCAAGCCCGCTGGTCTCGGCCCTGCTGCGCGACGAACCTACCATCGAGGCCCTGAGCAAGATGGGCATGGCCCTGAGCGCGGTGGGCAACCACGAGTTCGATAAGGGCGTCAAGGAGCTTTTGCGCATTCAGAATGGCGGCTGCGATTCGGTTGAGCCCGACAAAGCCTGCAAGTTCGGCAGCTATCAAGGCGCTCAGTTCTCCTACATCGCCGCCAATGTGTTTTACAAGAACGGCCACCGCCCCTTGTTCAAACCCTACTATCTGGCGTTTGCGGGCTCGGTCCCGGTCGCTTTCGTGGGCGCGGTGCTGAAAGATACCCCAACCATAGTGGTGCCCTCCGGCGTGGCCGGGATCGAGTTCACCGACGAGGCGGAAGAGATCAACAAGGTGGCCAGGCGCCTGCAAGCCGCCGGCGTCCAGACCATCATCGCGGTCATCCACCAAGGCGGCACCTCCAGAGATTTCTTTGACGTCACCGACTGCAGCACCCTCAGCGGCCCGATTGTGGATATCGTGAAGAAGCTGGACAAGTCTGTTGACGTGGTGATTAGCGGCCACTCCCACCGCGGCTACCGGTGCCGTGTAGACGGCCGCCTGGTAACCCAGAGCGACGCCTACGGCCACCTGCTAACCGAAATCAACCTGACCATCGACAAGAAGACTAAAGATGTGGTGGCGGTCACCTCGAACAGCATCGTGGTGGATCCATCCAAGGTCGCCAAAGACCCGGCCATGACCGAGATTGTACAGAGGGCCAAGGCCCTCACCGACCCGGTGGCCAACCAGCCCATCGCCAAGCTGGCGGGGGAGCAGATCACCACCGACACCAGCCCGGCGGGGGAGTCTTTCCTGGGTGACGTAATTGCCGACGCCCAGCTTTGGGCCTCACAGCCCGCGGATAAAGGCGGCGCACAGATTGCCTTCATGAACCCAGGCGGCATCCGCGCCCCTCTGCCCCCCAACCCCAGTCCCAGCAAGAGCGTCAGCTACGGCGATACCTTCACCGTACAGCCCTTTGGCAACAGCCTGGTGGTCATGACGCTAACCGGCGCGCAGATCAAGCTGCTCCTGGAGCAACAGTGGCTGAACCAGTCGCGCCCGCGCATTCTGCAGGTGTCCCAAGGCTTCAGCTACACCTGGGATGGCAGCAAGCAGCCCGGCGACAAGGTGGTGGCTGGAAGCATGATGTTAAACGGCCAGCCTATCCAAGCCGATAAGAACTACCGCGTGGTTGTCAACAGCTTCCTGGCCGACGGCGGTGATAACTTCCTGGTTCTGAAGGAAGGCAAAGACCGCCTGGGCGGCGAGGTAGACCTCGACGCCCTGCAGGCTTACCTGAAAGCCATGGAAGCCGCGGGCAAGCCCGTGGGCCCTGGGCCGAGAGACCGGATCAAGGTTGTGAACCCCTAGTCCGTTGTAAAACCTTTAGACCCCGGAGCTCCGGGGTCTTTTTGTTAGGGGGTGGCTGAAAAAATTGTTGGCACGAAAATGCAGGGATGCCTGCAGAGGGGCTTGGGGGGTTGCCATGTGGTATCTCGAGGTTTTGATGCTCCGTATTCTTCGCTACAAAGGATTTGGCTTTAATAGGCTTGCCCCAAGGTCGGGGGTGTTCCACTAATGGGCCCTGTCCACCATCGTATTTTCGCCGTCTAAAAGTAAGGTTCGGCCGCTTCTTACCCAAACCCCGCAGTCATTCCAGGCCGCAGGCTGTTCCTCTGGCGCTGTTGTCGTTTTGAGCGAAGC
>JAMCQK010000216.1 GCA_023382135.1 Deinococcus sp. | reverse complement strand
TCTGCGTCCTGTGCGGAAAAAAATTCTCCCGCAGCTCCGGACATCTCAGAAAGCAGATAGTCGAGGGTCTCGGTGGCTACCCGGCGAAAAAGGGGTTCGCCCGAAAGCCTGTGGGCTCCCGCGTACACCCGCGCCAGCTGGGCGTTGTCATAAAGCATCTTCTCAAAGTGCGGCACCCGCCAGATGCCGTCCACCGCGTAGCGGTGAAAGCCTCCGCCTACTTGGTCGTAAATGCCGCCCTCGGCCATCCGCCGCAAGGTAAGGTCCAGCATCTCCCAGGCGCGCTCGCTCCCCAGCCAGGCGTGTGAAAGCAGGTAGAGCAAACTGGGGCTCTGGGGAAACTTGGGCGCGCCGGAAAAGCCGCCGTAATGGGGGTCGAAGGCGCGCGAGCAGGCCTCGAGGCTTCTCTCATGCACCCCTTCAAGCACTGGAGCGGAGGTGGACTGAAAAACCTTCGAGAGATGCCCGGTCAGGCCCTGAGCGCTTTCGATCACCTCACCCCGCCGGTTTTGCCACGCTTGACGCACCCCCGAAAGCACCTTGCGGAAGCTTGGCATGCCGTGCCGGTCTTGGGGCGGAAAATAAGTGCCGCCAAAAAACGGCTTGAGTTCCGGCGTCAAGAACATGCTCATGGGCCAGCCCCCCGAGCCAGTCATGGCCTGCAATGCGGCCATGTATAACTGGTCCACGTCCGGCAGTTCCTCGCGGTCTACCTTGATGGGCACAAAGTTTTGGTTGATCAGCGCCGCCACCTCGGGATCCTCAAAGCTTTCCCGCTCCATCACGTGACACCAGTGGCAGGTGGCGTAGCCAACGGAAAGAAAAATGGGTTTGTCCTCAAGCCGCGCCTTGGAAAAGGCCTCCTGGCCCCAGGGAAACCAGTCCACCGGGTTGTGCGCGTGTTGAAGAAGATAAGGGCTGGTTTCTTGCGCCAGTCGGTTCGCCATGAATAGTCCCAGGACACCTATCGTACCCCGGGACGGCGCAAAGTTTCCGAGCTAACCCACTTTTACGTACGCATAGCCTATGTTTTGGAGCTCGGCCACCGCCGCAATGCCCGAGGGCACCCATTTCAAGAAGCTGTCTTCGCGCAGCTTCTCCGGCGGGATATTGTTGCGTGCGAAGGTGATTTGGCACATGTAGAATTCTGCGCCCAGGCTGGCGAGCTGCTTGATGCGGCCAAAGATTTGCTCGCGGTCGAACTGATCGGCGGTCCAGGCCGGCGGGAGTCCATCTAAATCCTTCAGGAAAAACTTAACGCCTTGGGCGTGCGCCACCACAACTACCTTGATCTTAAACGGGTCATTATTGTAAACCGACAAATGATTGGACATATTGGTAAGCGTCTGGCTGAAGCGTTCCGGGTTTCCGTAGTCACAGTGGTATACGACCGCTATAGGGACATCTTTCTTGAAGTCGCTGTAGTTGACCCGTTCGTTGGCTTGGGCCCTCAGAAAAGGGACCGCGCTGAAAAAGGTGGCCAGTTTAAACAGTTTTCTTCTGTCGATGGGCCTCATGTTCTTCCTCCCCATGGCAAAAGATCCCCCGTAGGAGCATTTCATAACAGCCACAACCCAAGACACCTGGGATCCACGACCATGCTATACAGTCTACAGTCATTTAAGTTTCGCGCAAGCGCCGGGCTAGCAACAAGAATAGCTAAACAAGCACCGCCCAGCCGCGGGCGGCGTGAGGTCAAACCTTTAAGCGGGTTAATTAAACCGCTTTCGGCTTTTGAGCGTAGCGGACAACAAAGTAAACCAAGGCGGCTATTGCCAGCAGCGGAACAAAAAGCTTAAGCAATGACCAGATGAACCCCGCCAAACCTACCAGCAGCTTACCCAGCAGGGTGAAGACCCATCCGCCCAGCCAGAGCACCACCAACGCGGCCACCGCAATCAAAAGACCAAGCACCACCCATTCGAGCATGTCTTGTAGCGAGCGCTCGTTCATCGGCATCACCAGCTTCAGATTAGCACACAGCTTCCGCTATTATTGCTACCTGCCCGTAGATGAGAGGACTGGGGCTTAGCATTGGGATGGTGGAACGCTACCACACTTTGGAAGGCCTGGTAGTAGGACGCAAGAGCCTGCCCGGGGGTGACATCATTCTCTCTTTGGTCACGCCCGAAGGCGCCATGCAGGCGGTGGCACGCAAGGCCCAGCGGCCCTCGGGCCGTTCCGGCAGGCTTTCGCTGTTTCACCACTTGAACTTTCAAATCTATCAGAAGCCTGGCTCTGATCTGCCCACCTTGACGCAGGCGGAACTGGTGGGGAGGCTGGCGGGCCTCGAGGCCCCAGACCGCTTCCCCTACGCCAGTTTTCTGGCGGAACTAGCCTTCCGCTTAGCTTCCCCGGAAATAGCCCCCCGCATCTGGCCGCTGGTTATTTCCGGCCTTAAAGGAATTGCCAAACACAACGACCCCAGGCTGGCGCTGGTCTGGGCGGGCTGGCGCGTGCTCAAGGCCGCCGGGCTGGCGCCCAATCTGACAGGAGATGGCCAGGCGCTAAACCAGGGAAAGCTCACGGGGAGAGGCCAAGGCATGTTCTTGGGCAAAGACGGGGTACAGTCACTTCGCGCCGTGCTCACGCTGCCAGGAAACCGGGCGATTGAAGCGCTTGAAGAGGCTCCACTGGAACGTTTAGTGCGCGCACTAAAAACCCACGTGGCTGCCCACGTGGGTGATCTGAAGACTGCTGCGATGCTGCGCTAGGCGGCAGTCTTGGGTCCCGTAACAGAGCTTCCAGGTGCTCGAGGAACCCCGAGTTTTGGCAGCAGCCAGAAGTCCAGCCCCACGTAACCAGCCGTCCTCCACGCCAGCACCAACCAAGTGGCCACGATGAACATCCAGGGGTTCGAGCTCACCGTGCCGGCGAGCAGGAAGGCGGCGTTCATCAACCCGGCAAAGAACGCAGCGATGCCGGTGAAAAGACCCAGGATAAGTGCGATGCCGACCAGGGTCTCGCCGAAGGCCACCAGATAGCTGAACACTTTGGCGTTGGGCAGCGCCACGTTCTGGATGAACCAGGCGTACCAGCCGGTCACGTCCGGGTGTTCACCGGTGGTCTTTCCCAGCGCTCTATTCAGGAAGCCGCCCACCGCCGCGCCCGCCTTGTCTCCCACCCAGACGCCCGCTGGGTTGGTAAGCTTGCCCCAGCCCGCTTGCAACCAACTCCAGCCCAAATAGATACGTAGGAGCGCCCAAAGCGGGGCCAGCCTGGTGTCGGCGAATAGGAATCTGGATAGGCTGGGTTCGG
>JAMCQK010000185.1 GCA_023382135.1 Deinococcus sp. | reverse complement strand
AATGCACAGAACGAGGAAGCGGAAGCCGCCCGCGGTCTCCGCTATTTTGTTGGCCCTTGCTGTACCCCTACGCTTTGGGTGCATTGCTGGGCCACGGATTTGAGCAAATTGCCCTCGGAAACGCGGTTATAGCACAGGTTGGTGGAGTATGCCCTGCGCACCGCCTCGAATTCACAAACGCCCCAGCAGATCCTCAACATCTCGAAAAAACTTGTCCTTTGGAATCAAAACGTAGCTGCCGCTTGTTCTGGCTGGATGGTGCGGCAAAGCCAGGTCGATAGTTCGGTTCGCGCACTCGTACTTGCGAACCAACGCGGGCGCTGGGCGCGGTAAGGCCAATACGGCAAACGAAAGCCTTTCGAGAAGAAAGGCCAAGCAGGCGGTAATAGTAAGTCGCTTCGTCATTACACTCCGCCTTACTCCAGGCAATTGCGCTTAGTTCTTGCTTATCTTGCGGGTCAAAAAGTCGAGCAGAACATATCTGCCAATATTCGCCGGGGTGGTGAGGTAGGCTTTGCCCTTGGTTATCTGCGTCAGCTTTTTGACAAAGGCCAGCAGCTCTGGTTCGCGCGCCAGCATGAAGGTGTGAATGGGAACGCCGTCCTTGCGCGCCAGGGTGGCCTCTTTGAGGGTTTCCGACAGGATGATTGGGTCCAGACCCCAGGCGTTCTTGTAGATCTGCCCGCTTGGAAGCGTAAGCGCGCTGGGCTTGCCGTCGGTAATCATGATGATCTGGCGCATCTCGCCGGGCATTTTACGCAGCATCTTGCGCGCCAGCTTGATGCCCTCGGCGGTGTTGGTGTGGTACGGCCCCACCTGGACGCTGGGAAGCCTGCCCAGGGGTACTTCTTCGGCGGAGTCGTGGAAGACGCCAAAGCGCACCTGGTCGCCGGGGTACTGGGTTCGGATGAGGTGCGAGAGCCCCAGGGCTACGCGCTTGGCGGGGGTGAAGCGGTCCTCGCCGTAAAGAATCATCGAGTGTGAGCAGTCCAGGAGCACCACCGTGTTCATGGACGCGGTGTATTCGGAGAGTTCCACTACCAGATCTTGCTCTTCCAGCTGCTCCAAGCCCTTGGGGATGACCTTCTTGAGGGTCTCGCCAATGTTCAAGGTGGGCTGGTCGCCGAACTGGTAGATCTTGGTCTCCCCGCTAGACTCCACGCCGCTTGCGTAGTGGCGCGTGGTGTGTGCACCTGGCGCGTTCTTTCCGAGCGCGCCCAGCAGCGAGCGCAGGCTCCTGAGCCCCAAAAAGTCCACCGACTTTTGTGTAACCTCAAACCTCGAGTCCGCTGCCTCGCCCTGCTGGCCCGCGCCCGCCGCCTGCTGCATGGAGTCTTGCCCCGGAACGCGGATGAACCCTTCGGACTGAAGGCGCTGAATCAGCTTCTGAATTTCCTGGTAAAGCCTGGTCTCCTCGCGCCGGCCCGCAAAGCGGGCCTCGCGCAGCCACTCTTGCGGGATCCGGTCATTCTCCAAGAGCGCCCGCAGAAGCGCGTCGTACAGGTCCTCCAAGCTGGGTTGATGGTCGGGGTCTGGGTTGTAACGGTTGTAAGGGTCGTCGAAACCGGAATCCAGCAAGAGGTCCTCGAGCATCTCCATCATCTCGGAGGAGGTGAGATCGTCGAAGCCGGCTTCGTATTTGCTATAGCGGATGCGCATGCGCTTCTCCTCGTCGAAGGTCTAAGGTCCGAGGCCGAGGGCCAGCCGGCTCAAGGCAGGTGATCAGCGCGTTGAGCCTGCTGTTGAGTTCACGACAAATCTCGAGGGTCGGTTTTACCTTTTCCCTGGTGAAAAATTTCCAACGCAGGCCTATTTGTAAGCCACATACGGTCTCGAGCAAAGAGCCCCGCGACTGATAAAGAAAACGCACAAAGTCACGGTCTGAGCCTCTACCCTTACCTTCAGCAATATTGAAGGCAACCAAATTAACTGCGCGTTCGAGCTGACCGGTCAGACCAAAGCGTTCGTCTGAGGGTAGATTTTCCACCGAGCCGTAAACTTCCACGACCAGACCGAGTGCCCGCTGATAGACTTCCCGTTGCTCGAAGCCGAAGAAAGCCTCACCACCTTGAGCGTTACTCATCTTTGGCCTTCGACTTTCGACATTTGACCCTGGGCGCGCCGCCTGTAGGCGCTAATTCCCCCACCCGCGTTCACGGGTTTCTGTTGGCGCACTGTAGGACTCCTCGCCACGGGAAATTTTCCGTCGGCCAGCCAATCCTTCCAAAACAAATTCTGCCGCGGCAACCTGTGCTTCCGGTGCCGCTTCTTTCTCTAGCTTGCGGGCGGCCTCCAGCAGGCCGGGAACTTTGTTCATTTCCTTGAGCACGGCGCCAGCGGGCCCTTCGGGGAGCGTAAGCAAATTACCTTGGGCGAAGTAATCGGTAATGGATTCCGTCGCCCAGCCTTTGGCCCGTTCGCCATACGCGCTGCCAAAGGCCTTGAGCAAAAGGTCGCGGGCGACGCGGTCCGCTCCCTGGATTTCACCTTCGTATTCCAGCTCTACTTTGCCGGTAATGGCGGGAACGGCGGAGTACAAGTCCAGCGGCCTGGCAACCGCGCGTTCGCCGAATTTGAGCGCGCGACGTTCGGCGTTGGAGGCTACCAATTCCAACATGCTGATGGACAGGCGCTGCGATACACCGGAGGTCTTGTCTACCCGCTTGTCCTCGCGGGCCACAAAGGCTACCGCTTCGGCGGCTTCGGCCACGTAGAGGGGGATGTACAGGCCTTCTTCGCGGGCGGTCCAGGCCTCTTGCATGGTGATGGAAAGTCCCTCGTGCAAAGTCCTGGGGTAGTGGGTGCGGATCTCCGAGCCTATGCGGTCCTTTAGAGGTGTCACAATTTTTCCGCGCGCGGTGTAGTCCTGCGGGTTGGCGGTGAAGGCCAGCCAGACATCCAGTTTCAAGCGGACAGGGTAGCCGCGGATCTGCACATCGCCTTCTTGCAGGATGTTAAACAGGGCCACCTGCACCTTGGGTGCCAAGTCGGCCAGCTCGTTCACCGCAAAGATGCCGCGGTTGGCGCGCGGAAGCAGGCCGTAGTGGACGGCTTCGAGGTCGGAGAGCCCCGTCCCCCGTTTAGCCGCCTTGATGGGGTCGATATCTCCCAGCAGATCCGCTACCGTGGTATCCGGCGTGGCCAGTTTCTCCAGGTACCGCTCGTCGCGCGCAATCCAGACTATGGGCGCGTCGTCGCCGGCATCCTCCAACAGCCGGAAGGCCTCGGCCGACAAAGGTTTCAAGGGGTTGTCCCTGAGGTCC
>JAMCQK010000028.1:15850-16362 GCA_023382135.1 Deinococcus sp. | reverse complement strand
CTCGGTTCTGGGTAGCACCTCGGTCTTGGACTTTCCCACCTTGACAACAATGCTCTCCAAGCCCAAATCATCAAGGGCATAGCCCGCCACGCTTACCGACTTGCCCTTGGCCACTACGCCGCCTTTGGGCTCGGTGATGCCAATCAACGGGGCCATGGTATCGGACCCGCGGCTACAGCCGGCCAGCAGCAAAACAAAAAGAAGGGGTACTAAGTATCTCCATGGTAGGTTTGACCCTTCGGTCAAACTTACCCGAGCAGAGGGAGTAAGGAACGCAGCGCGGCTTTTCAAACCTTTCGACAAACTTAGACTGGAGATTCTTAACCGCACCCCTTCATCCTAACAAGCGCAAGCTATTTGAAGTTAAAGCCCAGCTTGGCGCCGTAACCTGGACCGTAGCCAGCGGCACCTGGAACGTTGGCCGCGTACACACCAATGCCAAAGTTTGCTTCCCAGAACAAGCTCAGGTCGGACGAAAGCAGGTAGTCGACACCAAGAATGAAGTGTGGAAA
>JAMCQK010000028.1:14813-15824 GCA_023382135.1 Deinococcus sp. | reverse complement strand
CATAGATAGTACCCCCGGAGTTAGTGTTATATGTGAATAAACCAACCCCTCCCCCGTAATACCACTTAAGCCCCTTGTCTAGTGGGCCGCCGGGTACAAGGAAGTCAACCGAAGCATCCGCGCCGAACCCGCCGTAAAAGAAGGGAACACCCAGGCTAAAACGCAAGGAGTCGTTCACGGTGTACTGGCCGCCCAGGCCACCGGGGTAACCAAGGTAAACACCGAAGTAGTCCTTAGCCGAGGCTATTGAGAAGACCGTTATGATTGCAAACACTGCCAAGATTTTCTTCATTCTCGGTACCTCGCCAGATAGCATAGCATGGGGCCGTGCACTCGCTGGTTCAAGTCATGTACAGCATCTTGATTTTGACTTATCCCAGGGCAAGGTCTCAGGCAGTCCTCTTGCTGAGCCTTTGTTCCAGGACCGCTTCTACCAGACCTTCTTGCTAACCAGCTTCCCGGCCACCATACCAATAAGAGGCGTGGCGCATCGGCCCCGCAGTTGCAGCCAAAAAAACAAAGAAGGGGCGCTAAACGCACCCCTTCGCTAAGGTTTTCGGCTAGAAGCGGATGTTGGTGCCGAGTTTTAGCAACAGGCTGGTAAATCCAGTGCCGGAGTAGTTGTTCGACGCAAATACCGCCTCGGCAAAGACCCCCATGTTGGTTCCAGGCAAGGGGTATTCGGCTCCAAGCAAACCATGCAGGCCAAAGCTGCTGATTGAGGAAGATCCATTGCTTAAAGTCTGGTAGTAGGGACCCGCCCCAAGGTAGGCGGCAACCGGCGAGCCAGGCATGGGCAGGTCGTAAGTGACTGCCATGGCCAGGCCTAAAGCAGAAAACCCAAATGCGGCGTAGGAGTTGTAGTCCATGGAGAGCCGCGCACCCAGCCCAGCCACTCCGGGAACCATGTTCTTAACTCCACCATGCAAAGTGAAACCAACGCCTGAGTCGCTGGGACCGTAGCTGCCATTACTGAAAAAAAGCCCAAAACCAGCATAGGGGGAGGGGTTG
>JAMCQK010000028.1:0-14803 GCA_023382135.1 Deinococcus sp. | reverse complement strand
CTTAACTCCACCATGCAAAGTGAAACCAACGCCTGAGTCGCTGGGACCCGTAGATGCGCTGCCATTACTGAAAAAAAGCCCAAAACCAGCATAGGGGGACTGGGCAAAAGCCGAACCAAACAGCATCAGGAATAGCGCGGTTACAAAGAGTTTTTTCATAGTTAATTTCCTCCCGCGCAAAGTATAGCACACTACGTGGTGTACAGCGCGTTAATCTGCACGTACCCCTCGGTTAGATCGCAGCCCCAGGCGGTGCCTGTTCCCTGGCCTTCACCCAGATCCGTTTCCACCAAAACTTCCCCTGCTTTCATGGCTTTGCTGGCGGCCTGGCGGTCAAAGGGAAGCACCCTTCCGGCGTAGAGCGGAAGGCCTTGCAGAGAAATTTTGACTTGCTCCACGCTAAAGCGCGCGCCGGATTTTCCCAGCGCCATCATCACCCGTCCCCAGTTGGGGTCGTTGCCGTAAAGGGCGCTTTTCCACAGCGGGCTGGCGGCAACCGCAAGCGCAGCTTTACGGGCCTCTTCATCGGAAGCGGCTCCGGTTACTTTCACGGTGAGCAGCTTGGTGGCGCCCTCGCCATCGCGCGCCAGCTGCCGCGCCAGCGAAACACATACTTCCTCAACCTTTTGCCAAAATTCGGCCAGGTTGACTGCTCCCGCCGCTCCACCGGCCATCAGTACGGCCATGTCGTTGGTAGAGGTGTCGGTGTCCACGGTCACCTGGTTAAAGCTCCGGTCCACCACGCCTTTCCAGCCCCTGCGCAGTTCCGCTTGCGGCACCACCGCATCGGTAAGGATGTACGCCAACATGGTAGCCATGTTGGGCTGGATCATCCCGCTGCCCTTGCAGACGCCCACAACTCGTGCGCCGGAAGAAAGCCCGGCCTCGGCCACTTTCATCACCAGATCGGTGGTCATGATGGCCTCGGCAAACGGGTCAAGGCTGGGGGCCAGCTGGATATTCCCGATACTGCTCTCAATTTTGTCCAGCGGAAGCGGCACGCCAATCACGCCGGTTGACGCGGTGAGCACCTGGGAGGCGGGGAAGGCAAGCCTCGAGGCAGCAATTTCCGCCATGCGCACATCCGCCACCACTCCCTCCTGCCCAGTGGCACAGTTTGCGTTGCCCGCATTGACAATCACCGCGCTAAGCGCCTCGCCCGAGGCGTAGAGTCTGCGTCCCCGGCCCACGCTGGGCGCAGCCGCCATGTTCTGGGTACCCACGTAGGCCCAGGCACAGGGTGTACCCGAGACCAGCAGGGCTAAGTCCGGCTTGCCCGAGGGCTTGATGTTTGCGCGTGTGGCGCCAGCACGAAAACCAATAGGAAGTTTCATAGAGGAAGGATAACTAAAGGTCAGATGATAAACGCCTAACGCCGCGCGCTAAACGCCAAAGGCCGAAGGTTAGGCGAGAGCCAGGGAGCCACCGCACAACCATCCGGATGAATCTCGGCTTTTCCCGGTGCGTCCCCGTGATTTTTGGCACTGATTGGATAGTTCGGACGGGTCATATTCGTCTCCTGGTCAACTGGGCATCCGAAAAAATTCAAGGCCACAGGCCGCCAGTGCAGAGGCCCGTGGTTTCGGCCAGGCCCAGCATCAAGTTGAGGTTCTGAACCGCTTGGGAAGCCATGCCTTTACCCAGGTTGTCAATGGCGCTAAAGACGATAGTCTGGCCGGTACGGGCATCGAGCTTTGGGCTGATCCAGCACAGGTTCGACCCGGTGGTGCCTTTGGTCTCGGGCAGGGCCTCGCTCACGCGCACAAAAGGCTCGTTCTGGTAAAAGTCTTGGTAGACGCCAAGCAGTTCGGCGCCTTCCAGGACACGCCTGGGGGTGGCATAAGCCGTGACCAGAATACCTCGGGACATGGGCGCAAGGTGGGGGGTGAAGGTAATTTTTACCTCGCCAGACTTTCCGTGAGTCTTTGCTTGGCGGCCCTGGGCTTCGATGCGCGAAAGGTTGAGTTCGATTTCCGGGATGTGCCGGTGGCTGCCGGCAACTTTATAGGCTTTGAAATTTTCGTTAATCTCGGCAAAGGAGGTGCCCTCGGCCTCGCGGCCCGCTCCCGAGACACCACTGGCCGCGTTTACAATGATGTTTTCCACCAGGCCAAGCGAGACCAGCGGCGCGAGCGCCAGGGTGGAAGCGGTCACGTAACAACCAGGGTTTGCGACCAGGTTCGCGCCGGCAATTTCCGCACGGAAGAACTCCGGCAGGCCATATACGGCCTGCCGGTAAAGCTCGGGCGACTTGTGGGGGGTTTTGTACCACTGCTGGTAGACCTCGGGTGGCAGCCGGAAGTCGGCGGAGAGGTCGCTCACACGCTTTCCCGCCTGGAGCAGAGAGGGCGCAAGTTCCATGGCCAGGCCGTTGGGAATAGCCAGAAAAAGAATGTCAGATTTCTCGATGACCGCTTGCTGGCTCTCGAAGAGGTCCGGGTAAGGGAGCTGTGGCCAGCTTTCGGAGAGCGGTTTCCCCTGGTGCTTGCGGCTACTAAAGCCCACCAGTTCAACGTTGGGGTGAGGCTTCAGCAAGCGCATGAGCTCCCCGCCACCATACCCGCTGGCGCCGATGATGCCGACTTTGGCTCGCTTCATCAAGGGTAGGCCTCGCTCAGCCGCAGGCTGGCTTCCTCCAGGCCTTTTACTCTCAGCAGTCTAACCATATCTTTTATGCTCCAAGCTTGCCTCACGACAACCAGTGGTACAAGACTGCCTTGGCGGTGTGGAGGCGGTTTTCGGCCTGGTCGAAGACGCGGCTTTTGGGCCCGTACACCACTTCTTCGGCCACTTCCTCGCCGTAATGCGCCGGCAGGCAGTGAAGGAAGATGGCCTCGGGCGCAGCAAGATCGAGCAGATCGTTGGTGATTTCGAAGCCTTTGAAGTCGCAGAGGCGCTTGGCGGTCTCTTCTTCCTGGCCCATCGAGGTCCAGACATCGGTATAGACCACCTGGGCGCCTTCCACCGCTTCCGCCGGAACATAGGTAAACTTGGCACCCGCAGTTTTGAGCAGTTTGGCGTCGGGCTCGTAGCCCTTGGGCGTGGCCACCCGCACCTCGAGGCCCGCAAGTGGCGCTACTTCGAGCAGCGAGGCGAGCACATTGTTGCCGTCTCCCACGTAGGCGAACCTGAGGCCACCGGTTTTGCCAAACACTTCACGCATGGTCTGGAGGTCCGCCAGGGCCTGAAGCGGGTGGGTTTTGTCGGAAAGCGCGTTGATAACCGGCACCTTGGCGTGCTGGGCAAAAGCTTCCACGGTTTCATGCTTATACACTCGCGCGGCAATACCCGCCACCCAGCGTTCCAGGTTTCTGGCAATATCGCGCACCGGTTCGCGCACACCAATGCCGGTCTGGCGCTGGTCTAGGTAAAGCGCGTGGCCGCCAAGCTGAACCACCGCCAGTTCCAAGGTAGTGCGGGTGCGCAGGGAGGGTTTTTCAAAGACCAGGGCCACCGACTGGCCCGCGAGTTCCAGGCCTCGGTACTTTTCCGCCTTCATGCGGATGGATGTATCCAGCAGGGCCTCGAGGCCGCTTGCGCTCAAGTGGGAGAAATCTAGCAGGTCTTTGGGCAGCCGAACCGGGGTCTGGGTCATTTCACCTCCCTGGAGCGCTTCTGGCGCCAGAACACGACTATACTTTCTCCCGCAAGAATATGCAATCGGGTGAAACTCTTTGTTTCGATTGAGATAGTTTGATTTGACAATAGTTTACTTTAGAAGTAGGTTGGCGCCGTGAAGGCCTGGGAAGTAATGACCCGCATGTGGGGCTTCCACCGTTCCTTGGGTGAAGAGGTCTTCCCCGAGCTGGAAAAGATAGGCCTTTTCCCCATGGCACCCTGGCTGCTGGCTATGGTGGCGGAACACCACTACCCCAAGGCCATCCTGGAGCGCGTGCACCTGCCCGCACCCACCTTGAGTCAGATGCTCAGACGCCTCGAGGCCGCGGGGCTGGTCAAGCGTCTTATGGACCAGGCGGACCTGCGGCGCTACCGCTTCGAGCTCACCGAAAAGGGCAAAGAAGCGCAGGAAGCGGGCCGGCGTTGCTACCAGCAGGCGCTGGAAAAAAGGCTTGCCAGGCTCTCCAAAACCGAGCGGCAGGAGTTCGCCCGCTTGCTCAAAATTCTGGCCAGCCCCGCGGCTGGTTCCGGACAAGACCAGTAGAAAGGATCTTCATGCAGCAAGACGTTCGTTCTGAACCCGCAGCTTCTGGCGCCCTCACGCGCGAGGCCAGGCTCACCCTGATCGGGATTATGCTGGGCATTTTTCTGGCGGCACTGGACCAGACTATTGTCTCCACCGCGCTGCCCAGAATTACCGCAGAGCTCAACGGTACCAGGCTGTATGCCTGGGTGGCTACCGCCTATCTGCTGGCCTCCACGGTGGCGGCACCTGTCTTCGGCAGGCTTACCGAGCTCTACAGCAGGCGTTCGGTGCTTTTGGCCGCGGTGGTCTTGTTTCTGGCTGGTTCGGCGCTCTGCGGGCTCTCGCCCAACATGGAAGCGCTCATTGGCTTCCGGGGGTTCCAAGGGATTGGCGGCGGCGCGCTCTTTTCGGTGGCGCTCACGACTATCGCTCACCTGTTCCCCCCACGCGAACGCGGCAAGGTAGGCGGTCTTTTTGGCGCAATGTTCGGGCTTTCCAGCGTGGTGGGCCCTTGGCTCGGCGGCCTGCTCACCGATCATTTCTCCTGGCGCTGGATCTTCTACATCAACATGCCGGTGGGCGCAGCGGCGCTGTGGTTCATCCTCAGGTTCATGCCCCGCATGCGGCCCGAACACCAACAGACCTTTGACGTGCCGGGAGCGCTCACCCTGGTGGCCTGGACCGTGCCTCTGATGCTGGCCTTCTCCTGGGCCGGGAGCACCTATCCTTGGGGTTCAACCCGAATCATCTCGCTCTTTGTGTTCAGCGCTGTTGCGCTCGGCGTCTGGATCTGGACCCAGCTTAGGACAAAAGACCCGCTCTTCGACCTTTCGATACTCCGAATACGCACCTTCAGCTTGGCTTCGATCGCGATGTTTTTTTATGGCGGCGCGTTCCTGGGCGCAATTATTTTCCTTCCGCTCTATCTGGTACAGGTAAAGGGAATTTCCGCGACCAACGCGGGGCTTTCTTTGTTGCCTCTTTCCTTTGGCGTGGTGGTTGGCGCCATATCCAGCGGGCAGCTTGCCAGCAGAATTGGGCGCTACAAGCCCATTTTGCTGGTAAGCGGGGTGTGGATGTTGGCGCTATTTCTGTTCACTCACTTCACGCTGGCGGTGGAAACACCCATCTGGCAGTTGGTGGCCATGCTGTTCGCGCTCGGCCTGGGACTTGGGCCGGGGCAGTCATTATTCACGCTGGCCGCGCAGAACGCCGCACCGATGGAGCGCATGGGTTCGGCCACCGCGGCTACCCAGTTTGTGCGCCAGATTGGTTCGACCATTGGGGCGGCCATCATGGGCACGGTACTCTCGAGCACGCTGCAACACGAGATTCCCAAACACATGCCAGCGGGTTTTCGGCTGCAGGGGAACAGTTTTGAGGCATCGGAACTCCGTACCGAGGCTGGCGTGGACCAAGCGCTGGACAAGACCTTTGGCAAGCTAGAGCAGCAGCTTGCGGCGGCGCTAAAGGGTGACAAGGAAGCTTACGCAGCCTTGAAGGCTGACCCAAAAGTGCCGGTAGAGTTCAAGGACAAGCTGGTAGAGGGCGGCATCCCCGCTATCTTTCAGAAGCTAGAAGGACAAGTGGTGGCGGCGTTGGGAGGCGATCAGAAAGCTTACGCCGACCTGGTCGCCAACAAGGACCTGCCTAAAGAGTTCAAGGACAAGCTGGCGCCCGGAGGGATACCCGCGCAGGTGAAAGCAAAGCTGCAAGAAACTTTGGGCTTGCTGGAAAAAGCCTTGGCGGGTGACGCGGCAGCAGCAGCCAAGCTGAGGGCCGACCCGCGCCTGGATCCACGGATCAAAGGCTTGCTGGATAACCCGCCTCCGCCTGCCGCACGCGGATTGGTGTTGGAACGCACTAAGCGGGGCCTCTTGGCCCAGGAAAAAAAGATGGTGGCGGGCCTCGAGGCCGAACTCATCCCGCAGATCCAGTCCAGCCTGCGAAAAGCCCAGGACACTACGCTCAAAGAAGCTACCTATCAGGTCACGCGGAACTTGGAAGAGGTGAGGCAAGAACTCAAGACCGAGCTTCCCAAGGCTATCAACATTGGCATTACCGAAGCCGAACGCCAGGTGTTTTTGTGGGCAGCCATACTGGTGCTCTGCTCGCTTTTCTTCGCAGCGCTGTTACCGAACGAAGCTTTGAAGCCGGGTTTTGAGAAACCCTTAAGCCGCTAACTCCAGGGAGTAGTAAGGAGTGGCACGGGGCTCACCAGGGCCTCCGCATAGTCCACGCCGTGGAAGTTGCCCCAGTACCTGCGCTGCGCGCGGCGGGCCTCGAGGCCTTTTGGCCCTACAGTTTCACTGGCGGCCTGGCCTTCAAACTGGCTGGCATAGGCCCTGAGCGCCGCTTCCCAGGTTTCAATGTAATCCGAGATGTCCACCAGCAGATTTGGAGTGGCCGGGTAGTTGCCGGGGTAGTAAAGCAGGCTTGAAGTTTTGTGGGGGTTTCCTTCGATCCCGGCTTTCGAGAGACCCGCAAGATAAACCGCGGCGTGCGATAGCCGGGACGCCGCCAGGTGGTCTGGGTGGCGGTCGTGCTCAAGCGGAGCCAGAAGAATTTTGGGCTTTAGCTCGCGCAGCTTATCGGCTAATGCGGTAATTTGCGCGCTGCAGGCCTCGAGGCCGCCATCCGGAAGCCCCAGGTTTCCCCGGTAGTCCAGGCGCAAAATCTCGGCAGCCCGCGCCGCCTCCCGTTGCCGAATTTCCGGTGTGCCCTTGGAGCTTAGTTCTCCCCTGCTCAGGTCCAGAACACCCGTGGATAACCCTTCGGCCTTGGCCCTTGCCAGCATGCCGCCCGCACCCAGTTCCGCGTCGTCCGGGTGTGGCGCAATGACCAAGAAGTCCAAGCGCATAGATTAACCAATCAAGAAGCGTCCGGGGCCTGCGTGCCGTTGGTCTTTTCGCCAAACCGGCGCTCGCCGCCTGAGCGCAAACGTTGGATATTGGCCCGGTGGGTCCAAAAGATGAGCAAGGAGAGTGCGCTCAACGTCACAACCTCCCAGGCTTCCCTCCGCATGGCAAGTGAAAGTATGGCAGCCGCAAACCCGCCCACCATGCTTCCCGCCGACACGTAACGGGTAAGCAGTATGGTCATAATGCCTATGGGAAAAGAAAATAGGGCCAGGAAGGGATCCAGAAAAGCCATGGTACCGAAACTGGTAGCCACGCCTTTGCCGCCGCTAAGCCGCAGAAAAACCGAATAGTTATGTCCGAGCACCGCGGCCAGCGCGACCAGCCCAAGCTTCCAGTCCATGAGACCAACCGACTTAGCCACCAACACCGCGATCCCGCCCTTGAACACGTCGAACAGCGCCACCACTAACGCGGGGCCCGCTCCCAACGTGCGGAGCACGTTGGTGGCGCCGGTGTTTCCCGAGCCGGATTTTTGAATATCCACGCCGTACATGCGCGCCACCCAGGCCCCCGCTGGCACACTGCCAAAGAGGTAGGCAAGTAGAGCAGTCAGTAAGCTTTGCCAGATCACGGGGGAATTGTACCCTGTAGCCCTTCGTTGGCAAACGCAAGATGGAGAGTGTTTGGCGGCAGGGAGGAAAAAACATTCCCAGCATGCTTCGCCGAAAGCGAGACCTGCTGACGCCTGAACCGATTGCGCTCTTCTCGGCCTTGGCACCTCGTTTGTCTGATGGTTCGAAGGAACGGATCGCACGTCGTCAGGTTCTGGGGCTTTTTTCTATGATCGCGGCCTTGATCTTGATTGCAAGGGGCTGGTTGCTGGTGAGGTGTAACTCAGCAGCGCACTCTCCCAGAAGCAACAGCTAAAGGCAAACAGTCCCGGGCATTCACCTGGGGCACATTACGGTGCCAGCCGCTGGATAAGCCATGAGCCATCTACCTGCAACGAATAAGCAAGCCGGTCATGAAGCCGGTTCTCGCGCCCCTGCCAGAACTCAAAGTAGTCGGGTGAAAGCAAGTAGCCGCCCCAGTGGGCAGGCCTGGGAACGTGTTCGGGGAACTGCGCCCCAAGTTCTTCAATGCGCGAAAGCAGCTCTTCGCGCGATGAGATTACGCTGCTCTGCTCGCTTGCGTGCGCGGCCAGCCTGCTCTGGTAAGGACGGCTGGCAAAGTACGCGTCCGACTTGGCGGGGCTGAGGAGTTGAACCCTGCCTTCGATCCGCACCTGGCGCTCGAGTTCCACCCACCAGAAGTTGAGTGCTGCCTGGGGGTTTGCTTGTAGATCGCTCCCTTTGCGGCTTCGGTAGTTGGTATAAAACACAAAACCTTCGGGGGAGAATTCTCGCAACAGCACCACCCGGCTGCTGGGACGCGCGTGGACCGAGACGGTGGAAAGCGTCATGGCGTGGGGTTCGGGCAGATTAGACGCAAGCGCCTCATTAAGCCAGGCTTCGAACTGGGAAAAGGGATCCGTAGAGGCGGTTTCTTCGCTGAGGGCGCCCCGTTGGTACTCGGTTCGAAGGCGTTGAAGGTTCATAGAAGTGCCCCGCGCAAATGAGCAAAGGCTGTGGGCTTTATTATCTCTCAGAAGCTACCCGCTAGCACCAAGGTCCTGTGCATTATGTGGGCGCGCAAGCATTTCCTATCGCAAATGCCGGCTGGTGCGGTTAAAGAGGTTTTGCTCTCTCGAGGCAGGCTAGGTGGGTGAGTTCTTGGTCTAAGTATCACCACGGTGAGTTTGACCCTTGGTCAAACTCACTAAGGCCACAGGGGGTAAGGAACACAGCGCGGTTTTTCAAGCCTTCCGAAAAACTTTTCCCTCTGGCAAGGCGGGGGCGGCGGGGCCTCTGCGGCCTTTCATGAGGCCAAGTTTCTCATCGCCAGGCTGATAGCATAGAGCCATGCTTCTTTCAGGTAGATGTTTTGCCGTTCTTGTACTGCTTGCGAGCCCCGGCTTTGCCGCTGGTATGGTCTTGCCGTTTTCGGGACCAGGAGGCTTTGGCATGGCCGAGGCTTTCGCGGAAGCTTTGGGTGCGCCCCCGGCAACAGTGTCCGCCATTCTACTCCCGGATCTTCCCTGGCGCGGGGGTTACCAGAGCGCGGCAGGGGGCCTGGATACCCTTGGCGGCGCAAGGCTCGGCCTCGAGGTCAGCGGGGCCGACTGGTTCCTTACCGGTAAGGTCTCCGCCAAGGAAGAGGTCTGGCTGTTTCTAGCTAGCAAAAAAGGCTTAGAAGCCGCCCGCTTTACCAGCACAGCGCTTGCGCTTGCCTGGGTAAGCCGGAAGCTTGGCATCAAGCCCGGAAATTTCCAGCCGAATCTTGACCACGAAGAAGCCCTGCAGCGCTTGGCAGAAGGCAGCTTGGACCAGGCGACTGGCGATACCAGTCTGCACCAGGCCGCTCTTACGCTACGGGCGAGTGGAACCGCCAGCCCAAGACTTGCCCCGCTTTTGCCCTCCGATCTGGTGGCTTTTTGGGTAGGTTTGCGTCAGTCCCAGAGCCTTCCTCCCGCCTACTTGGCGCTCCTAGATCAGGACGCAGACCCAAAAAACACCTTACAAGCAGCCAAGAAACTGCTAGCGGGAAAAATTTACGAACGCGTTAGCGCGCTGCTGTTGCTTAGGAAACTGGCCAATGACGGCCTGGATACCCAGGGGCTCTCTTGGCAGGAAGCCGCACGCGAACTTACCACGCTCGCGCCGGAACTTCCGCTTGCCTGGGAAGAGCTTGGTTACGCCGCCTTCGACAACCATGACCCCGCACTGGCCAAGCAGGTCCTGGAAAGGGCCGTTTCGCTAGTGCCCGCTTCTGCACGTTACTGGACCAACCTGGGCTGGGCCAACTACCTGCTGGGTGACAAAGCGAACGCCATCCGCGCCAGCCTGCGGGCGCTCTCGCTAGAAGACACCTCCACCGCCGCTTACAACTTAGGCCTGGCCCGGGCATTGTATGGCGACCTGATCGGGGCAAGGCGGGCCTATACTTACGCGCTCAAAATTGACCAGGAAGAAGAGTTCGAGGCGGCCATTCAAGATCTGCACGATAGCCAGGATCCGCGCATGAACTACTGGATTGGTTTCTTGGCCGAGCGTACTGGCAACATCCAGCAGGCGCACAGGGCCTACCAGGCTTTTCTGGCGGCCTTCCCCAACCAGACCTTGAGCCGCACAGCACAAAAAGCGCTGTCTAAACCAGTAAAGACCAACGCCGCCATCGGCACGTTGTTACTGAGACCCGACGGCCTCGAGGCCAGACCTTTCCGCGCCGGAGAGACCATCTTCCCCGTGGTGCTGCTTTCCGGCGAGCCTTTCCTGGAACGCGCGGTCTTGCGGGTCAGCCTTGTGGACACCCAGGGCACCGTGGTTGCCTCAGGGGAGAAGAAAATCCAACTTGCTACCTACTCGACTGGGTTGGAAGAGCTGGGACCCGCGGTAGTCGCCCCCAAGCCGGGCGCCTACCGCTTGGAGGTACGTTACGGCTCAGCGACAGCGAGCACTGAGCTGCAGATTGGCGCCCCCAGTTTGGCGCGTGGGTTGTACGCGGTGGGGCTCGAGATCCGGGGCCTGGCGCACAACCTGTTGCTCTCCGAGTCCGAGATGCTTGGCCCCCAAGGCGATAAGCTTCTGGTCGAAAGAATCCAAGGGGAACTCCAAGTCAGCGCCCCCGAAGCCATGCGCCACGCCAACCTACAAAACCCCCTGCCTTCCGGGCCGTTTAAAGGGAAAAGTATGGCCTCGCTGCTTCAAGAAGCCAGTCCCCAACTGGTACGACAGTTCCTCGAGGCTGCACTAGAACAACCAGACCTCATCGGCGACACCGATGTGGTAAACGCTTTCATCGCCTGGGTTCTTGGACAAAAGTAGCTATCAAGGCAAACCCAGCCCACTTACAACGCTGGCTACTGGGCCTTTGATGCCTATGCGTCATGGGGGTAGCTTGAAGCGCAACTAAAGATCCATCTAACGCTGCCGCTCCGTCCGACCAGCTACCATCTAAAGGTAAGACTTGAATCCGATAAGTCCTAGTGGGAGCAAAATTAGCCTTGGCACAAGCCTGTGGCTCTTGAGCGCCATTCGCAAGCCATTCGGGGCCACATCGCCGGCAAGACGGTCGGAAGAGGACCAGCTAATAACCCGGCGCGAGCCCAGATCAAGGGCTGGCGCCTACGGCTTGATAGGACCTGGGCACTGTAGCGAACAGGTTCGCCAGTGTGTAACTGGATCCCACTTGAGACCCAGTTGTTCTTGCGGCAAAACTTTACTAAAGCAAACTGGTCCAGCAAGACCCAGTTACGGGCCTGCTTAATCTATGGGTACCTGTGGTACCGGTTAAATGAGTAGAAGAGGTCGGACCCTTCGGGGGTATTGCTCCATGCCCATTAGCGCTGTATCTGGCCTAGCAGAAGTGGGGGTTGGGTGAGAGGCCTCTCTTGGACCAGGCCCCGGCGGATGCTATACTTCTTCGGATGGACCGAATCATCGTCCGGGGCGCCCACGAGCACAACCTCAAGGATGTCACGGTAGAGCTCCCCAGGGGCAAGTTTATTGTCATCACTGGCGTCTCCGGTTCGGGCAAAAGCACCTTGGCCTTCGACACCATTTACGCCGAAGGCCAGCGGCGCTACGTTGAAAGTCTTTCGTCTTACGCCCGCCAGTTCTTAGGCATCATGGAGAAGCCCGATGTGGAAAGCATCGAGGGCCTTTCTCCGGCTATCTCGATAGACCAAAAGACTACCTCGCACAACCCGCGTTCCACCGTGGGCACCGTGACCGAAGTGCACGACTACCTGCGCCTGCTCTTCTCGCGCGTGGGCACCGCCTACTGCCCAGAGTGCGGAAAGCCCATTGAACGCCAGTCGGCCTCGGAAATTACCGGCCGGCTATTCAAGCAGCCGGAAGGAACCAAGGCTATCCTGATGGCCCCAGTAGTGCGCGGACGCAAGGGCGAGTACCGCAAACTCTTTCAGCAGCTTCAAAAAGACGGCTTTGCACGGGTAAGGGTGGACGGTGTAATTCAAACCTTGGAAGAAGCCGCCAAGTTGAAGCTGGAAAAGTACGAGAAGCACGATGTTGATCTAGTGATAGACCGTGTGGTGCTCAAAACAGAAGAGCGCACCCGCATTGCCGAAAGCGTGGAGCTTGCGCTCATCCGCGGCGAAGGCCTGCTGCGGGTCTTCTACCCGGACACGAACCAAGAGGAAATGTATTCGGAGAAATTCGCCTGCCCCGAGCACGGAAGTGTTTTAGAGGAACTTGAGCCCCGCATTTTTTCCTTCAACGCACCCTACGGGGCCTGCCCGGACTGCTCGGGACTGGGATATCGCCAGGAGTTCGACCCCAGTCTGGTTATTAATCCCGACCTTTCGCTCGCCGAAGGCGCTGTTGTTCCCTGGGCCAAGGGGCGCGATAGTGGCCGCAGCTATCTGTGGGACCGCCTGCGGGCGCTCGCGGAACACCTGGGTTTTGACCTCAAAGACCCCTTTGGCAGACTTTCAAAAGATGTACAGGACGCGGTGCTCTTTGGGCTGCCCGAGCCTTTCGAGGTGGTGTTTAGACGCCAAGGCCGCGAGACAATGCGCTTTAGCGTTACTTACGAAGGCGTGATCCCTTGGTTGGAAAAACGCTACCAGGAGACCGAGTCGGAAGGACTGCGAGAGGCCTTGGAAGCCTACATGTCACTGAAGCCCTGTCCCTCCTGCTTGGGCACTCGCTATAAGCGAGAAGTGCTGAGCGTCCGTGTAGCGGACTGCAACATTGCCGAGGCTTCGGCGCTTCCGGTACGCGAGGCACTTGCGTTTTTCGAAGAGCTCAAGGGAAAGCTTGACCCCTTTCGCGCACAGGTCGCCAAACCCATCTTGCGCGAGGTGGCGGACCGCCTGGGTTTCTTGGTGGACGTGGGGCTTGATTACCTGACCTTGGACCGCGCCGCCACCACGCTTTCGGGCGGAGAGGCGCAACGGATTAGACTTGCCACTCAGGTTGGAAGCGGCCTCACTGGGGTTCTCTATGTTTTGGATGAACCTTCGATTGGCCTGCATCCACGCGACAATCAACGGCTGATTCAGACTCTAAAAAAACTTCGCGACCTGGGGAACACCCTGATTGTGGTTGAGCACGACGAAGAAACCATGCGCGAAGCCGACTGGATTGTGGACATGGGTCCTGGTGCCGGCATCCACGGCGGAAACGTGGTAGCTGAAGGGCCGCTCAAAGCTATTCTTGAGCACCCAGACAGTCTGACTGGGGCCTATCTAAGACGGGAGAAACATATCCCGGTGCCGGCCTCGAGGCGAAAGGGGAACGGCAAATGGCTTTTGGTCAAGGGCGCCCGCGAGCACAACTTAAAAAACATTGACTTGAAGATTCCCCTGGGAAAGTTTGTGGCTATTGCTGGCCCTTCAGGCTCCGGTAAGAGCACCCTGATCCACGATATTTTGCATGCATCGCTGGCCAAGAACTTGATGCGAGCCAAAACCATTCCTGGAGAGTTTGACGGCCTCGAGGGCCTTGAGCACCTGGACAAAGTAATTGAAATCGACCAGTCCCCCATTGGCCGCACCCCGCGCTCCAACCCCGCCACCTATACCGGCATCTTTGACGAGGTGCGGGACATCTTTACCAAAACCCCGGAAGCCCGCAAGCGCGGTTACCAGGCGGGGCGGTTCAGCTTCAACGTCAAGGGTGGCCGCTGCGAGGCCTGTGGTGGCGATGGCACGGTAAAGATCGAGATGCTCTTCCTGCCGGACCTCTACGTGCCTTGTGAAGTCTGCAAAGGCAAGCGTTACAACAAGGAAACTTTGGAGGTGAAGCTCCGGGGCAAATCCATTGCCGACGTGTTGGAAATGACGGTGGAGGAATCGCTGGAGTACTTCACCAACGTTCCCACCATTGCGCGCAAACTTCAGTTGATGGTGGATGTCGGCCTTGGCTACATGCAGCTGGGCCAGCCCTCGCCCACGCTCTCCGGCGGCGAGGCCCAGCGCATCAAGCTGGCCACCGAACTCGGCCGCAAGGCCACCGGCAGGACACTTTATATCTTGGACGAGCCCACGACGGGCTTGCATTTTGACGATGTGGCCAAGCTGCTCAGCGTGCTGCACCGGTTGGTTGAAGCCGGCAACAGCGTGGTGGTGATTGAGCACAACATGGACGTGGTGAAGACCGCCGACTGGGTGGTGGACCTGGGACCCGAAGGCGGAGACCGTGGCGGCTACATTGTGGCCGAGGGGACCCCGGAAGATGTAGCAGGCAAAAAAGACAGCCCCACCGGCGCCTATCTTGCACGCATCCTCGAGGCCGCTAGGAAAGTAGGCGTTGCGGCAGACTAGGGCTGGGGATTCGGCGGCCCCAAAACGGATACTTCAAACAACTTCAATATAAGTCATAGATTTTTTGCAACTTCGGGAAAACAACGACGTTGGTGATATAAAAACGTTGATTAATCTTGCGCTCTTATACCTTTAATGTATGAAGGTACAAACGTTCCAGTCCTGGTTCATGGCAGAATGCCTACAACGGGCTGAACTGGTCTCCCGCGAGCAGGGGCAGCTTCGAGTTTTCACCCGGCGTACCCACTGGCACCGGCCGCCGCCCGCTCATCTGGCTGGACAGACAGTTCTTGGTCCTGCTAGCAACTATTCACTACCCACTACCAGAAGCATTTCGCCCCCCCCCCCCCCCCCCCCCCCCCCCCCCCCCCCCCCCCCCCCCCCCCCCCCCTCCCCCCCCCCCCCCCCCCC
>JAMCQK010000099.1 GCA_023382135.1 Deinococcus sp. | reverse complement strand
CGCGGTTACGCCTTCGCCATCGCCAGCGAACTGGCCCTCAAACTCAAGGAGACCAGCGCTCTGCACGCCGAAGCCCTTTCCGGCGCGGAGCTCTTGCACGGGCCGGTTGCTCTGGTCGAACCGGGTTTCCCGCTGCTGCTCTTGGCTCCAAAGGACAGGCCGCTGGAAAGCATTATTGCGCTGGCGGAAAACCTCAAAACCAAAGGAGCCCATCTGCTCATCGCTTCCAGCGAACCCTCCGCGCTCGGCTTAGCCCATACTCCCTTGCCACTACCCGTGAAACTTCATCCGGTGCTGGATGGAATCCTTCTGGCCCAAGCCTTTTACCCCTTTGCCGCCCAGCTTGCAAAAGCCCGCGGGCTCGACCCCGACCGCCCGCGCAACCTTGCCAAAGTCACCCGCACCAGGTAAGTCCCCCACCTTTTGGGGAGGGTAGGGGTGGGGCAACTCTTCCCAAAAAGGGGTTAGTCAACCGGTAACCAAGTATCTCCATGGTGAGTTTGACCGAAAGGCAAACTCACCATGGCCAGAGGGAGTAAGGAACACAGTGTGGCTTTTCAAGCCTTTTGACAAACTTCGACTGCAGATACTTAAAACAACGGACCCAACGCTTTCCCGTCACCCAGCGAGTGATACGATATAAACCGTGCTTGCTGGACGGTCATAAAAATCTTAGACTTAGTCAAAGGAAGTGGCGAGATGCCCATAGATTTTTCCCTTACCGACGAACAAAAGCAGCTTCAGGCGCTGGCAAGGCGTTTTGCCAGAGAGCAGATTATCCCCATAGCCTCCGAGTACGACGCCAAGGAAGAAATCCCCTGGCAGATCGTCGAAAAGCTGCACCAGGTGGGCCTTCTCAACACAGGCATCCCGGAGGAGTATGGCGGCCTGGGCCTTTCCATGCTGGACGAAGTTATCACCGGTGAGGAGCTGGCTTTTGGCTGCATGGGCATCTACACCATTGCCATGGCGTCTGAGCTTGGCATTACGCCTATCCTGATTGCCGGTTCAGATGAACAGAAGAAGCGCTTTTTCAAAAAGCTTACCGAGAAACCAGCCCTGGCTGCCTTTGCATTGTCAGAGCCGGGCAACGGCTCCGATGCCGCGGCGCTGCGTACCCGCGCGCTGCGCGAGGGCGACCACTACTTGCTAAATGGCACCAAGACCTGGATTACCAACGGCGGCGAGGCCGAGGTCATCGTGGTGTTTGCGACCATCAACCCGGAAGCCCGGCATAAGGGCGTGGTTGCTATGGTGCTGGAAAAGGGAACACCGGGCTTCAAAGCCAACAAGCTTCATGGCAAGATGGGCCAGCGAGCCTCGGGCACCTACGAGCTGGTGTTTGAAGACGTTCGCATACCGGCGGCAAATCTCCTGGGCGCCGAAGGAGACGGGTTCAAAATTGCCATGAACACCCTGAACAAAACCCGCGTTCCCGTGGCCGCTGGCTCGGTTGGAGTTGCGCGGCGGGCGCTGGAAGAATCCACCAAATACGCCAAGGAACGGGAAGCTTTTGGCAAACCGGTATCCGACTACCAGGCCATCCAGTTCAAGCTCGCCGAAATGTTTATGGGTCTTGAAACCGCCCGTACCTACACCTACTACGCCGCCTGGCTTACCGACCAAGGACTGCCGCAAGCGCACGCTGCTTCTGTGGCCAAGGCTTACGCGTCGGAAATCGCTTTCGAAGCCGCCAACCAAGCAATACAAATTCACGGCGGCTACGGCTACATGCACGAATACCCGGTGGAAAAGCTTTTGCGCGACGTGAAACTTAACCAAATCTACGAAGGAACCAACGAGATCCAGCGGCTGATCATTGCCCGGCATATCCTTAGTTCGTGACAGGAGCCCGGTGCGTGTTGGCATGTCACTCCGGGCAATACGAGGAAGCTCCCACTGGGGGTCCGGAACCCTTCGTTCGGCTCATGGTGACCATAAGCTAGGAGGATGTTGATGAAGTTTGTAGCGATAATCCGTCAAGTTCCCGATGGGGAATCGAAACTCAAGATTACCGGTGGGAAGGTGGACCTTTCGGGTGCGACCCTGATCTTGGATCAGATGGACGAATACGCGGTGGAAGAAGCCATTCGGCTGAAAGAGGCCAATGGCGGCGAAGCTGTGGTGGTTGCCCTTGGCCCGGAGCGCTTTGAGGAGGCCGTTCGCACCGCGCTGGCAATGGGCGTTGACCGCGCGGTACATATCGTCCAAGATGGCTATCTTGACCCGGTTACTCAACCATTTGGCTAGCCAGGAGAAGATGATCCCCCTCTCTCGAGAGGCGTAGATCAGTCTCCGCCTGTTGTGTCTCGCTGTGGCCACCGTGGTTCCAGCCTTGTGGTAAACGGCAATAGACGAATTACCGCCGCATATCCAGGTCTTGCCTGAATCAAGACCAGGCATTTGCCCGGGCTCTCAATCTTTCAGCTTTCTCGCCGCCTCAACCAGCGCAGGCAGGACTTGGTGTACATCACCTACAATGCCGTAATCGGCAATCTTGAAAATGGGCGCCTCGGCGTCCTTGTTCACCGCCACAATATACTTGCTCTTGTTCATGCCGGCCTGGTGCTGCACCGCCCCGCTCACCCCCAGGGCAATGTACGCGCTCGGTTGCACGGTCTTGCCGGTCTGGCCTACCTGCTCCGCATAAGGCCGCCAGCCGGCGTCAACCACCGCGCGGGTAGCACCCACCGCGCCCCCAAGTAAGTCTGCCAGTTGTTCTACTTGGGCAAAGGCCTCGAGGCTGCCCAGCCCGCGCCCGCCGGCAATTACCACGTTGGCCTCGGTAAGGGAGACGCGTTTTTGCTCTTCGACCACCTTTTCCAACACCTCCACCTGGGCAGCAGGCAGTTCCACCAAAAGAGTCTCGATGGTTCCTGCCCCCGTGGGTTCCGCCAGCGGGGTGGTGTTTGGCTTGGCGGTGAGGACGGCCGGAAGGCTTGCAGCCTGCCGCTCGGTGACGCGGTTCAGGAAGCTGTACCTGGTGGCGAGAACACTGGCGCCATCGGTGCTGGATTCCAAAGTGTCTTCCAACAGCGCCGCGCCCATTTTGAAGGCCAGTCTAGGTGTCCAGCTACGCCCGGTGCGGCTTGCGGTGGAAATCACCACCTTTGCGCCAGATTTCTGAGCGGCGGCGTAGGCAGCGGCAGCCCACTTTTCGGCGGTGTAGGCGCCAAGTTCCGCCGTGTAAACAGTGTCCACATAGTTCTTGGCTTCTTCGGCAACGGGGCCAAGGTTTTCCCCCATAACCAGCCCAGCAACGGCATTATCAATCGCACTCAACTGCCGTGCGCGGGTAATGGCTTCCAGGGCGCCTTTGCGCAGCTTGCTTCCGTCGTGGTCCAAAACAACCA
>JAMCQK010000187.1 GCA_023382135.1 Deinococcus sp. | reverse complement strand
AAAGCGTAACAGATTCAATATGGAGCGCTCATTCTCCTTTCAGTCGGGGTAAGTCTTGTAGACTTGCCCTGGAGAAGCATAGACCCAGCGCGTTCTCAAACCGGAAAGGTCACACCCAATTCAATGGCAGAGCGAGGAGCCAGCGATATTGAGGTCGCAAATACCAGTGAGCCTTGTAGCTCGATCCAGTATCACGCCAGAAACCCGCGAGCAGGAAAGATATCCCGAAAGCGCAGTCTCGCGAATTACAATGCCGAAAATGTTCTCTATCGAGATGCAACTTTTGGCTTAGCCCCAAGATACCGACTCGCGGTCCACAGCAGCACTACCGCAAACATTATGCGCAAGGAGTTATCTCCCAAGAAGTGCGCCAGGTATCCACCCACTGTGCCTCCAATAAGCACACCGGGAACCAGCATGGGAAGGTTGCGCCTGTCTACATTGCCCATCTGGTTGTGAACGTAAGAACCCACCATACTGGAAGGAACCATGGCTACAAGAGAAGTTCCCTGGGCAAGCAACTGGCTGAACCCCGCAAGCAGCACCATGCCGGGAACCATCATGGTGCCACCTCCTACCCCAAGCAGGCCAGAGAAAAACCCTGCGGTTGCGCCCGAGACCAAGAGCACCACTAATTTGCCCAGGCCTACACTGGCCCAGCCCAACGCCGGCAGATAGGGCTTGATCAGCAGCAGGGCCGAGGCGACAATCAGGTAATAGCCAAAAAAACGCTTGAGCTTCCAGTCTGGAAGGGAGCCGGCAAACTTTGCGCCGAAGCGTGCCAGGGCTATGGCGGAAAGCGCAATGATGATGGCCGCTTTCCAGTCTATCGAGCGTTGTGAACCGTAGGCGAAAGCCCCAGCAATTGCGGTGAAGAAGACCGCCACCAGACTGGTGCCCACGGCCTTGTGCTGGCTCATCCCCATGAAGCTGACCATCATGGGGACCATCACCGCGCCGCCGCCCAGGCCCACCAGGCCGCCAAAGACACCCGCTACTAACCCCACCAAAAAACTCACAGCCTAAGTTATACCCTTGTTTTCGGGAACAGGTATATAGCTAAGCGGGTTTTATAGCCAGCTTCTCAGCCAGCGAAGCCAGTTTTCTCCCAAGACCAGCTCTCTGGCCTCGAGGGGAGCGCCTTGCACAACTTTTATCAGGTCTCTTGGCTCATCCAGTCCTGCAGGTAGTTCGTTCAATCCAAAGCCGCCGTCCATGTCGGACCCTATGCCCACCTTGTCCCAGCCGACCCTGTTTGCAAGGTACTCAAGATGTTTTTTGGGCACGTCCAACGAGAGCCGCGCCTGTCCCCGCTCCCAGCCGGGCTGAAGAAACTTGTTGAAAGGAACAATGCCGATCACGCCATTTCTTTTCCCAAGCTCCGCAATCATTTCATCCGTCAAGTGCCGGTCGGTGGGCACAAGCGTGCGGGGATTCGAATGACTTGCAGAGACGGGACCTTTCCAAATTTCCAGCGCCTCCCAAAACGACTGCTCGGCCAGGTGCGAGGTATCGAGGGCCATGTTTGAATCCGTCATGGCCTGGAGCAGCTCGCCGCCAAGCTCGGTAAGACCGCCGGGGTTGCCGGTCCCTCCGGCGTAGCGGCTCTTGGTCCAGGCCAGGGCAACCAGGCGGACACCCTGATTGCGCCAGAAACTCACTTCCTCTGGGGTACGGATAGGTTCGGCGCCTTCGATCAAAACAATAAGCCCAGGTACCCGGTCTTGTTGCCAGCGGGAGAGGTGGGCCTCGAGGCCTTCCCTTGAATCAACCAGGCGTATGAGTCCCTGGTCTTGCCAGCGCCGGTACACATCGAGCTGTTTCAACGCGTGTTTGTGGGCACTCTCGGGGTCGGTGAACTTTTTGGGGTCCACCCAAAGCGTTCCGAAAACCACCGCTACGTTGCCGTCACATAGCGCCGGGATCGTCACCGTCGGAATGTCCGCGCGGCTGTCTATTTTTCGAAGCTCACCCAGCGAAAGCGTGAGATCGCGGCCAAGGTCCAGAGCGTTGTGAGCCAGGTCAAGGTGTGCATCGACAGTCATGGCTTTTACACTAAACCATGGCGCGCCCGTTGCCTGTGTTTCCGGCGTTGTCAATTGCCATAAAGGCATATTCCGGCGCTGGCAACGCTTGACCCTGCTGGCTTTTGCGAATAGCCTAGATGGACCTCACTTTGGAGGAGGCAGTATGAAGAGACTGGCAAGTTGGCTCACTGCTTTATTAGTCGTCATTTTCGCCGGCTCAGGCTTGGCTCAGGACCGCACCAGCACGCTGATCTACGGTGGCGACTGGTCCGACCTGATTACCCTGGACCCGGGCGTTTCCTACGAGTTCACCGGCGGCCTAGTCACCGACAA
Source organism: Deinococcus sp. (assembly GCA_023382135.1). GTDB lineage: Bacteria > Deinococcota > Deinococci > Deinococcales > Thermaceae > JAMCQK01. Next base: position 1,026 of record JAMCQK010000187.1, on the reverse strand, counting down.
CCTGTACGAGACCCTGGTCAAGTTCGAAGGCACCGATCTCTCCACGCTCAAACCAGGCCTAGCGGAGAAGTGGAAGGTTGAAAACCTAGGTACCAGCTGGAAAGTCATCTTCAACCTGCGCAAAGGAGCCAAGTTCTCCACCGGGCGCGAAGTAACTTCCAAAGACGTGGTTTACAGCTTCGACCGCGCCATCGCGCTCAAAGGCCCCGGCTCGTTCCTGTTTACCGAGGTAGCCAATATCAAGCAGGGTTCCACCAAAGCGCTTGACCCATACACCGTCGAAGTGACCTTGCCCAAAACCGCGTCTCCACAGGCGTTCCTCAACCTGCTTACCTTCAATATCGGCGGGATTGTGGACTCGGAAGAAGTCAAGGCCCACGAGGTGGCTGGCGACTTTGGCAAAGCCTGGCTGACCGACCATTCGGCGGGTTCCGGCCCGTTCGTAGCCGTGCGCTGGGAGCGGAATAGCCAGGTGGTGCTCGAGGCCAACCCCAATGCACGCCTCAAGCCGAAGCTCTCGCGCATCGTGATGCGCTACATTCAAGAACCTGCTGCACAGCGGGTCGCTCTGGAGTCGGGCGAGATTGACATCGCCGAGAACCTGACGCCAGAAATGCTCAAAGCGTTCTCCACCAACCCCAAGTTCAAGATCTACAAGTCCGACAATCTGCGTCTTCGCTATCTCGGGATGAACAGCGGAGAGGGCAGCCCCTTTGCCGACCCGCGTGTTCGCCAAGCGGTGCGCTACGCGGTGAACCAGGACGAAATCATCAACGGTCTCTTGCTGGGTGCGGCCAAGAAAGTGCAGACCATCATTCCTGCTGGTCTTTTTGGCCACAACCCAAGCACCTATTACAAGTACGACCCTGCGTTAGCGAAGCGGCTCTTGGCGGCAGCGGGTTACCCGAACGGTTTCACTTTTGAATTCTTGGTTTCGACAGCGGTCTGCGACCAGGTTCCCTGCGCCGACCTGGCGGCCAAAATTCAGTCCGACTTGGCGAAGGTGGGCCTGAAAGCCGAGATCAA
>JAMCQK010000042.1 GCA_023382135.1 Deinococcus sp. | reverse complement strand
CGTAGCCGTGGGCCGAGCCGGAATCGAAAATGGGGTTTAAGTAGACCAGGGTCACCCCGAGCGACTTAAGGTACGGGATTTTTTGAAGCAAGCCCTCGAGGTCTCCGCCGTAGTACTGGTGGCAGCAATGTTGCGGGCTCACAGGGGCGGTCCAGGCTGAGGTAAAGGGCTTATTGTTTGGGTCCGCCTTCTGCCATGCCAAGTTGAAGTTGTACTCGTCGCTCGCGAGTGCGAGCGCATCATTTTGTGGGTTGCCGTTCCAAAAACGCTCCGGGAATATCTGGTAGCCCACACGTCCGCTCACCCAGTCGAGTGCGCTAAAAAGCTTCTCGGGCACGGCGAAGGGACCGAACGCTTCTTGTTTGTCATCGGTGGTCTTGATTCGGAAGCTGTATTCCTTGACCGAGACCGGCACCGACGCGCGCCATACTTCGACCCCGGTGTAAGCCAGTTGCCGCTGCATGGGGTAGGACTTATCGGCCTCGAGCACGGCGCTTTCCACAGAACCTTCGCTGGCCACAAAGCGCAGCGAGAGCCTCCCCGCCGCCACCGAGACAAAGCGGGCTTCGCCCGGATCATGCTCGAACTCGAGCGCCACCGGGCCGCCTGCGGGCCTCTCTATTTTGGGCGCTTGCACGATACGGATAGCGTTGCCGCCACCGAAGCCATCGTCCACGCAGCCTTCCGCTTGCGGGTCCACCTTGGGGGCGCCAAAGGCGGGATCGTTGCACATGTCCTTGGGCCACTGACCGTTGATGAAGAACTTGTACTGGACCTCGCCCGGGTCCAGGTTGACCGTAACGCTCCAGGCATTGCCTTCCTGCTTCATGGGCGTCTCGGCCCAGCCGTTGAAACTCCCCCGCAGCGATACCTTGGTTACCTGGAGCCCCGCAGGGGGCGCGTAAGTGAAGGTGACTGGAACAGCAAAGGCCAGGCCCAGGAACACCAGCAGCGACCAGACTACACGCATATCTCCTCCATAAAAGCGCTTCCAAGCTATTCTAAACGCAAAAATCCTAACTTGGCACCCTCGCCAATAACTCCCGCTTAGGCCCTGGCAGCAAGACCATGACCACCACGGCAAAAAGCACCAGCACGCTGCCTAATATTCCCAGCGGGCCGAAGCGCTCACCCCAGAAAAAGTAAGCCGTAACCGCGGCTACCACCGGCTCCAGGCTGGCCACTACCGAAGCCCGGGTGGCCTCGAGGCGGGAGAGCCCAGCGTAATAAGCCAAGTAGGCCCCGTAGGTGGAGACCAGGACCATAAAGCCAATGGCAAGCCAAGAGGTGGTGGTCTTGTGATCAAACTGGACCAAAGGAAAAAGCGCCAGCGCCCCCACCGGCATAGAGTAGAGAAACAGCGTCGGCGTGGAATATTTGGATAAGAAGAGTTTGCCGAACAAGTAGTAAAGCGCGTAAGTGAACCCGGACAAAAGCCCCCAGGCAATCGCCAAAGGAGCTGGATGCACTTCTCCCCCCTGCAGGCTCACTCCGGCCACACCCAGGAGCGTGAGCAGCAGCGCGGCGAACTTTCCGCCGGTGATCAACTCACCCAGAAAAATGCGCGAGAGCAGCGCCACCCAGGCGGGCGCGGTGTAGAGCAGGACTGAAGCCAGGGCCGCCCCCCCGGTCTTGACCGCAAACTGGTACGCCCCAAAAAAAAGCGCCACCCCCACCACGCCAAAGCCAAGGATCAGGCCAAGGTCGGGGCGTTCCACCCTGGTCCTGCCTATAAAGCCGGCATGCAGGCCAAACAGCAGCCCCCCCAGAAGCGCCCTCCAGAAGGCCAGCTCCAAGGGAGAGATTCCCTGGTCGAATGCTACCCGCACCACCGGGCCAATCAGCCCCCAGCAGGCCGCTGCCAGCATGACAAACAGATACCCCACAGAAGAATTCTACAGTGGAAAAAGCGTACCTCGGGCCCAAGAACAGTCCTCATCAATGGGATTGGTATAATTGTCCGGCTGCCGGAAGCAAAGGAGTAGAGCATGCGCGCAAGGAACGTTTTTCTTTTGGTCGTGGTGCTCGCCACGAGCCTGTTTGCCTGGCTCAACTGGCCGGTGTTCCAAGAGGTCAAGACCCTTAGCCTGCTGATCACCAAGGTAGAGGCGCCGTTTGGGGTGGTGATGCTCACGGTGATGTCGGTGCTCTTGCTGGTTTATTTTCTGTACGCGGTAGGCCTCGAGGCCGCCGCTTTACTGGAGGTAAAGAAGTACGCCCGCGAGCTTCTGGCCTCGCGTAAGCTGGCCGACGAAGCCGAAGCCTCGCGCTTCACCGAGCTTCGCAAATACCTCGAGGCCGAGCTTGTGGGGCTGAAGTCCCAAGCGGGAGGAACTACAAATATAAAGCCACTGTTGGACCGCCTCGACCAGCTTGAGCACACCCTGCGAGACCAGATGGAAAAATCCGGCAACACCCTGGCCGCCTATATCGGTGAGCTCGAGGACCAGATCACCGGCCAAGACCGCCATCCCGGCCCATCCAAGCAATGACCTGGGGTGTCCGGGCCGCCATGGAGACAGACTGGCCGTCTCTGTAGCCGCCGTTGCAAGGCAGCAAAGCTACCAGCCCGGAGGCCTCAGAATGGGGCTTTCTTGAGATCGTGAAGGATGCATCACACTGTGTTCCGGTACCGAGCTTAGATGCCACGCTCGCTGGCTGCGTCTGGGCGCCCAATTACAACGAGCACCTGCAGGCGGGGGACGCCATTGCACGCTTTAGTGACCTGTTTGCGCTGCCAGAGCCCCGAGGCCGTGGCTATGGCCGCGCACTATTCAACGCCGTACTTTCCTGGGCAAAAGGGCGGGTCCGCTCTCCAGTGGCCTGCCAAGAGGCGCCCGGGTTCTATCGGAAACTAGGCCTAAAGGAAGCCAGCCTTCGGCTGAGAGAGGTCGACCCCTGCCCAGACCCTAGTCACACCTTGTTTGAAATAAACTTTACCCGCCGGCATTGAGCCGTTCGTCAGTACTTGCTAAAGTGGTGAGTGCGCGGGCCGTTAGCTCAGCGGTGAGAGCAGCCGGCTCATAACCGGTTGGTCGCAGGTTCAAATCCTGCACGGCCCACCACGTCCCAGACACAATAAAAGCTGATTCCGTTTTTTTGCCCCGGCCTTTTGACACCTTATTCGACACCCTGTCAAATGGTCCCTCTCAGTAGTTCTAGCAGCCTATCCGGGAGCCGTGCCAGGGTGACATTTAATCGTTCGGCCTTGGCCGATAGGGTTGCGTCGATCTTCCAGATCCCCAACGCCAGCACTGCGGCCACCAGCGCAAACCCGGCGATGATCGTTTTCTCTTGGCTGTTCATGCTGTTCATATTGCCCCTTTTAACTTTTTCTCCGTCGCTAACACGTTTTTAGCGTAATAGAGACTGCGGTGCGGTACGCCATTGGCTACTGTCC
>JAMCQK010000138.1:14696-16815 GCA_023382135.1 Deinococcus sp. | reverse complement strand
GAAGCGGTGTCATAGCTAGAGCATACCCAACCGGCGGGAAAAGTTTCCGCTAAGTATGTCCACGTTAGACTTGCGCTCCATTTGGAGCGCAAGTCTAACCGACCAGAGGGAGTAAGGAGCGCACTGCGGCTTTTCCGATCGAGGACAATCCTAACGTGGATGTACTTAGGCTCCCAACCTGAGGATTTGCAGCCCCGCGGCCAGGTGTTCGTCGTGGGTGGCGAGCAGCAGAGCGTTCCCGAGTTCCCTCGTGAGTTCTAGCATCAGGCTCATCACGCGCTCGGCGTTCTTGCGGTCCAGGCTGCCCGTGGGTTCGTCCGCCACCAGCAGCTTGGGCCTGGGGTAGAGCGCCCTGGCCAGCGCCACCCGCTGGCGTTCACCCCCGGAAAGCGCTTTTGGCATCAGCATCCCTTTGGCCTCGAGGCCCACCCTCGCCACGAGTTCCTCCGCCCACTTGCGCTCCACTTTCCCAGCCAGATACCCCGAAACCATCACGTTCTCCAGCGCGGTGAGTTCGGCAAAAAGGTAGTGGTGCTGAAACACCAGCCCCAAAAAACGCAGCCGCTCGGAAGCCAGCCGCTCCTCCGGCATATCCCGGATAGGCCTTTCCTCCCAGAACACCTCGCCCGTCTGGAGCCGCAAGAGCCCCGCCACCAGATGAATCAGCGTGGTCTTGCCGCTGCCGGATGGCCCCAGCACCGCGAACGCATCGCCACGGTCCAGTTCCAGGTTGACCCCCTGAAAAAGCTCGGCTTCCGGATAGCTAAAACCCAGGTTCTCAAGCCGCAAAATCACCCAGAAAGCATACTGCCAAAGCCCCCGCCGCAAGCTTGGCAAATTGGAGGGTCTCCGGGTAGAGTAAGGGCAACGATGCTTTCGGACACCCAGGCTTTAGCGCAAACACCTTTATTTAAGGGTATGCAGCCCCAGTCGATGGAGGCGGCACGTGAGGCCTTCGTGATCCGGAGTTTCCCGGCGAACAAGCTAATTTTCGAAGCCGGCGACCAGGGCGCGGCGCTCTATGTGGTCCAGACGGGCCGGGTACGCATTTTCCGCACCTACCTGGACGGGCGCGAACGCATGTTCGCCTACTTGGGACCGGGAGAAGTATTTGGCGAGATGAGCCTGGTGGACGACCAGCCCCGCAGCGCCAGCGCCGAAGCCATTGAGGACACCACGCTGTTGGCTTTGTACGAGGAGAATTACTGGGGCTTGGTGCGAAGATTCCCCGAAATTATCCACAACCTGGCGGCCATCCTGGCCAAGCGCCTGCGGGAGGCGGATATCGAGCTCGAGGTGCTCTCGTTCGAGGAGGCCCGGGGCCGGGTGGCCTACGCACTCACCAAGCTGCAGCGCCAACGCTACGGTGAAAGCGGCAAGATGCGCCTTACCCACCTGGAGCTTGCGCAGCTTTCAGGCACCTCGCGCGAGACGGTTACCCGTGTACTCCACGCCCTGCGCGATGAAAAGCTGGTGCAAGTCGGCAGCGGTTTCGTGGAGATCCTGGACCCCACCGGCTTGGAAGAAGTGCTTTTCGGTCTACGATAACCACATGGCCAGACTGGCGCCCAGTGTGCTTTCGGCGGACTTTGCGCGTCTTGCCGAGCAGCTCCGGGCTTGCGAGGAGGCTGGCGCCGACCTGATCCACGTGGACGTGATGGACGGCCGCTTTGTTCCCAATATCTCGCTGGGCGTGGTGGTGGTTGAAGCGTTGAAGCGAAGCACCAGATTGTTCTTGGATGTGCATTTGATGATTGTGGAGCCCGAAAGGCATATCGAAGCATTCGCCAAAGCTGGTGCCGATGGCATTACCATTCACGCCGAGGCCACGCCGCACGCTCACCGAGCCATCGAGCAGATCCATTCGCTTGGCAAACAAGCCGGCCTGGCAATTAACCCGGCAACTCCGCTCGATTTTTTCAAGCCAGTCATGCCCGCGCTTGATCTGGCGCTGTTGATGGCGGTCAACCCCGGCTTGGAAGAAGTGCTTTTCGGTCTACGATAACCACATGGCCAGACTGGCGCCCAGTGTGCTTTCGGCGGACTTTGCGCGTCTTGCCGAGCAGCTCCGGGCTTGCGAGGAGGCTGGCGCCGACCTGATCCACGTGGACGTGATGGA